>CAZVKW010000019.1:0-25392 GCA_964627945.1 uncultured Lentimicrobiaceae bacterium | reverse complement strand
GAAAATGAAAAATCAGTTATCATCGAAAACAAAACTGTTTCATGCAGACCATGTAGCAAAATTGGTTTTGAGAAATGCCCGAAAGGTCATTTCAACTGTATGAAAAGTCTGTCAGACAAGGAAATAGCAAATGCGCTGATTTTACTCAGCAGGCGATTTGGAAGCGGGATCGAATAGAAAATTTATTAAAATTCAGCCTTGAGTTGGTCTACCCATTTCTCGATACGGCCAGCTGTAAGTTCGGGTTGCTGATCTTCATCCAGTGCCAGCCCAAAGAAAAAATCTCCTTCAACACTTTCTGAATCAGTAAAATCATAGCCATCAGTTGACCATTTTCCAACAAGTTTGGCGCCTTTTTTCTCAACTTGTTCTTTCAAAGTGGCAAGAGAATCAACAAAATGATCCGGATACAGTACCTGATCACCAAGCCCAAAAAGAGCGACTTTTTTTCCGTCGAAACTGACCGAAGCACATCTCACGAAAAATTCATTCCATTTATTTCCCTGTTTTGCATCGGTCCAAACTTCAGCTCCGACGGTAGCACCACCAAAGATAAATTGGTCAAATTCGGCGAGACGCTGAACATCGAAACTCGCAACGTCTGAAATCTCGATTCCTGCAGGACCGAACTGACGATAGATTTGTCTGGCTGCATTTTCAACGTTTCCACCTGGTGCCCAGAATAATAAAAGTGTCTTTTTCATGCTTTTCCTGTTTTTATTTGATTGTAAAATTAGGATTTTCTTGCGAAATTACAGAAGAAAATGAATTTATGTCGTGAATGCAACTCCCGGGGTTTTATGGATTCAGACCGAAACATGATCTTTCATAAATAAATGACCGATTTCCTGAATACTTTTTTCAACCGGAATAAATGTGAATCCGAGTTCACGAATGATTTTATCCGAGCTGTAAAGCGACTGACTGTTGGCTGTTCTGACAGTTTCGCGGGTGATGGCAGGTTTTGTTCCGGTGAGTAGACCTTTGATTGTCATCAATCGCCAGGCAATGGCCCCGATCCATGGTTTGGCTTCAATTGTAGGTGGATTGCGCTGGATAGCAAGGGCAATCATTCCAAATAATTGCTTGAAATTCAGGTTTTCTGATGAAATAAGGTATCTTTCACCAAAACGATTGGTGTCCATCAGCAGGATCATCGTTTCAGCAACATCACGCACATCAACAAATCCTTTTGTGCCTCTGGTATAAAACTTCAAACCGCGCCAGACCAGACTGAAAAGTTCTGAACTGCCTGTTTTCCAGTTTCCCGGACCCAGAATTACAGATGGATTAACAATTACAGCGTTTAATCCTTCAGCAATTCCCCGCCAGACTTCCCGTTCAGCGCCGTATTTCGAAATTCCATAAACTGAATTCCTGCCTGTATTTTTCCAAATCGTTTGTTCATCGATCATTGCTGGTGGTTCGGCACTTCCCAATGCACCAACCGAACTCACATGACAGTATTTTTTTACTCCTGCTGTAAGCGCTGCATTGACCAGATTTGCTGTTCCGACGATATTTACCTGATATAATTCGCGTTTTAAAGAAGGATGGAATGAAACGATAGCAGCGCAGTGATATACTTCGTCTATCCCTTTAAGGGTTTCTTCGAGGAATATCACATCGTTCAGATCTCCTTCCACCCATTGGATGGCTTCAAATCGTTCTTTGGGATGATCGGAATAAAGATCAAAGATCTTTTTCACGGAATGAAAATCGCTCGTTGAGCGTTTTAATGCAGTAATCTGACGGCCCTGATTACTCAGCCTGACAAGCAAATGAGAACCAACAAGGCCTGTTCCTCCAGTGACAAATATCATACAACAAAAGTAACAATTCGCCGACATATGGAAGGCATTTTAGCTGAGCTTCCGGTGATTTGGCATATCCTTGTATCTTTGCCGGAAAAACAGGATATATGTACACAAATTTTGTTGAAGAACTTCGCTGGAGAGGAATGATTCATGATTTGACTCCGGGCACCGAAGCACAACTTACAAAGGAAATGACAGCGGCTTATGTTGGGATTGATCCAACAGCCGATTCTTTACATATAGGTCATCTGGTAAGTATTATGATGCTCAAGCATTTACAAATTGCCGGACATAAACCAATTGCACTTATCGGAGGTGCCACCGGAATGATTGGTGATCCTTCGGGTAAGTCACAAGAGAGAAATCTGCTGGATGAAACTACATTGAGGCATAATCAGGATTGTTTACAAAAGCAATTATCACGCTTCCTTGATTTTGAATCAGGACAGGCCAATCAGGCTGAACTGGTTAATAATTATGACTGGATGAAAGATTTTTCATTTCTGGCTTTCATTCGTGATGTTGGTAAGCATTTGACAGTCAATTATATGATGTCGAAGGATTCTGTTAAGAAACGGCTTTCAGCCGAATCAGGAAGCGGAATGTCATTTACCGAATTCACCTATCAATTGGTTCAGGGTTACGATTTTCTGCATTTATATCAACATAAAAACTGCAAATTGCAGATGGGAGGATCGGATCAGTGGGGAAATATCACCACCGGAACCGAACTGATTCGTCGCAAACTAGGTTCCGAAGAAGAGGCTTTTGCCCTCACATGCCCGCTAATTACCAAGGCTGATGGAGGCAAATTCGGCAAAACTGAAACAGGAAATGTCTGGCTCGATCCTGAGAAAACGAGTCCTTATGCATTCTATCAGTTCTGGCTCAATTGTTCGGACGATGATGCTGCCAAATACATCAAAATCTTTACACTGATGAGTCGTTCCGAAATCGATCAACTCATCACTGAGCATGCTGTTGCTCCTCATTTGCGTGTTCTTCAGAAAGCTCTGGCAAAAGAAATTACGATCAGGGTGCATTCCGAAGCCGATTTCCAGCTTGCCGAAGAAGCCTCACAGATTTTGTTCGGGAAAGGAACCACTGAAGCTTTGAAAAAGCTTGATGAAGCAACTTTATTGAGTGTATTTGAAGGTGTTCCACGCGCAACTTTCAATCGGGAAATGTTGAATGAAGCACTTGATATCACTGAATTCCTCACAACACATACCGGTATTTTCCCTTCCAAAGGTGAGGCACGCCGAATGCTGAAAGACAATGGTGTTTCTGTAAATAAGGAGAAAGTATTAGAGACTTCGGTGATCTCTACCGCTGAACTCTTGCAAAACAAGTACTTTCTTGTTCAAAAAGGAAAGAAGAATTATTATCTGGTGGTTGTTGAATAGCAATCAGCGCTTGGAAAATCGTCAGGCGATATCCATTCTTTCATTTGTTTCGAATATCAGTTTATATTCGTAAAGAATTAATTGTCAAAATAGTGGTCATTCCCGAATATAGTCAGTTATTGATTCCGCTTCTTATAGCGATGTTTCTGGCTATCAATATGGGAGCAAGCGGAACTGCGCCTGCCTTTTCTGCAGCTTATGGTGCAAATCTGATCCCACGGAGTTTAATTGCCGGATTATTTGGAGTAATGGTATTTGTAGGAGCTATTACCGCAGGAAAAGGTGTAGCTCAAACGGTTGGAACAGGAATAATTCCTGCTCATTATCTGACAATTACACTCACTTCTATCATTTTATTATCGGTTGCATTATCACTCCTTTTTGCAAATTTGTTGGGGATTCCGCAATCTACTGTTCAATCCACTGTATTTGCTTTAAGTGGACCAGCGGTTTATTTCAATGTCCTACAGACCGATGAACTCTTTTTTAATATCATTCCTACCTGGTTCATTCTACCATTTATCTCATTTGCATTGGCATATGCAGCGGGCCGTTATATCTATACCCCGCATAAAAAACGATCAATGTTTAAATTTGAAAGTATCAAAGAACATAGTGGGATGCAGGCACTTGTGATTCTATCCTCACTTTATGTTTCTTTTGCCATTGGAGCCAATAATGTAGCAAATGCAAGTGGTCCTATTGCTTCAATGATTATCAACGAACTGGGTATCAAGGAGAATGATATAAACTTTAAGCTTATCGTTGTTTTGTCAACTCTAATTTTCGCTCCGGCATTCGGGATCGGAAGTTCGATACTGGGGCGCAGGGTAATGCACACAAGCGGAAAGGAAGTTGTCGATTTCGGACCTCTTTCAGCAGTGGTCATTTCATTTATTACTGCCACATTATTGCTTTCTGTATCTATTTTTAGAGGAATCCCAACTTCACTTGTACAGTTAAATATGGGGGCAATCCTGGCAATAGGCTGTGCAAAACATGGTTGGAAAGAAATTTTCAGCCGTAGTTCTGTGAAAAAGTTTTGGGTTATCTGGGTTGTTTCACCCGCGATTGCATTTGGGCTTGCATTACTTTTGACATGGATAGCAGATATGAATGGTTTATTGATGAAATAAATTTTACAATCTGTTCATTTTCAGTATTTTTCTTGAGTTTATCACAAGCCAGCCTGCCAGAAGTAAAATAGCAGCTTTACTGATGAAATCACCGAATCTAACATAGAAACTTTCCGGACCATTATGCCTTCCAACAGAGGCTTTTAAAAACGCTGCATTACCATATTCGGTTTGATGTATGATGTCTCCTTCCGGATCAATCACTGCTGATACACCTGTATTGGCGCAGCGGACCATCCAAGAACGCGTTTCGATACATCGCAAACGGGCATAAGCAAGATGCTGACGATAGCCGCCATCGCTGCTCCACCAACCATCATTGGTAATGAGTACGATAAAGGAGGCGTTTGATTCAGCAACCAATTCTGATGTATATTCTCCAAATACAGATTCAAGGCAAATAATCGGTGCCAGATTGGTTCCGTCTTGAAGGCAAAATCCAACTGTTTCATTATCTGAACCATAGGATCCAAAATACGCTCCGTTTTTTTCAATATATTTTTTGAATGGTCTCAGGATCCAAAGAAAAGGTTGTTTTTCAACCAGTGGAAGTAATTGTGTTTTATGATACACTTTTATCTGATCCTGATCCATGAATATCATGCTGTTATACAATGTTTTCCCGCTGGAAATTGCTTTTGAAGCTTTATTTTCTATGTGGGTAAAAGCACCAGTAATAATTGGAATATTACCAGCAGCCTGACGGAGGTCTTTGAGGGAGTTTGAAAAAATTAAACTGTCTTCGTTAATTGTTTTTGTAAGAAATGTTTCAGGAAATATCAGCAGTTGTATTCCTTTAAGATTCACGGAATCAACTAGATTCAATCCACGGTTAATCTGTTCTTTTTCGCTTAATCCATTAAATTTCTCTGTCCGTGGGTTGATATTTGGTTGCACCAGTCCAATGATGAAATCAGCTTTTTGATCAGAATGTTTACTTTCAATACTGACTGAAATTAAGATGGGAATAACAATTACTAAACTGATTTTAAGGATGTTGATATATATTTCCTTTCGCTGCTTTTTGTATAACGATGTCAATAAAATGTATATGAACCAGTTACAAATCAAAATCCATAGAGTTCCTCCAGCTGTGCCAGTATAAGAATACCATTGTATCAAGAAAGTGGAATCAGCAAAAACATTTCCCAAAACAAACCATGGCCAGGCTATTTCCCAATGAGAAAGCATATATTCTATTGACAACCAAATAATTATAAACAAGGGAAAATTGAATTTTCCTGTTACTTTTGATAGATATACCGTGATAGCAAAGGCGCAATATGATATTCCTGCATACAGCAAATGTGCAGTCAAACTACCTGTAACTGTTGAACTATACATCCAAAACCCTGTCAGGACATGGAAAAGAAGTAAGGATATGAATATCAGAAAGTTGCGGAAATTCTGATTCAATTTAGAATCAATTGAAATATAGAACAGGGGGACAAAAGCTATGAAGGCTAAAACTGATAAACCATCAGGTGGCCAGGCTAACCAAAGTATTAGCGCGGACAATACTGAACAAAGCAGACCAAAAGCAAGTTTATGTAAACCGAACATTTCCGGTTAAAATTACGGATAAACTTTCTGGGTTTTCTGGGGAGGCAGAAAAATGAAATAACAAAGATCTATAGCTTCATCACCATACTGGTTCTTGAAGGGATAGCCCTGTAAATTGCGCGGGCGTCAGGAGCTGAGACAATGATTTTAATTGTAAGCGGCTGATCAGTAGCTCCAGGGTTTAGTAAATTTTTCCAGGCCGGAGCTTTAGGGCTAAATTCCAGTGTTTTAGCATAATATTCCTGCACTTTTGTCAGTTCACGTTCCTGAGGTAAAGCGTCCTGATTAATTTCAAGGATGAGATTTTTATTGAAATATAAAGAAGTATAAACCACACTTGAGTCAGGTGGAAGTGGCTTTGTCGAAAGTTTCTGGGCCTCGATGGTGTCTTTCGGAGCTTCTTTCACCACAATCGGTATTTTGGGAATTGTGCTGATATATTTCCTCAGACTGAAAGGTTCAGTGAGCCATGGACTCAGTCTTTCATGTGAAAATAATGCAATTTTCTGATCCATCTCGACTCTTAAAATAGTAGCAGTACGTACCTGAACACCTTTGATTTCAATAGCTATTTTACGTGCCGGAATATCGACTACCATATAAATTGAATCCTGGTTTGCAAGATCAAGTCGGTTTTTTTCGAAATTACTTGCTTTCTCTAATTGTATAATCTTCTGAATTTCAGTTTTTTGTGATGCATCTATTGAAACAGTAATAGCTTCTTTACTGCCACCGATCTCAGCAGCAGGCTTGTAGCTTTCGGTCGGAATGAGATAGGCATATGCCAGAAATAGCAAGGGCAGAATCAGTAATGAGAGTAAAAAAACCGACAGTTGCTTGAAATTCGTTAATAAACCGACAAAAAAGTTTTTTCTTTTCGGCTTTTCAGGTGAAACTTCACCTTGTGTATTTTTTAATTGATTCATCCGGAAGAATTAATAGATATAAACTTTTGAACCCATCGGCAATGAATTGAAAACGGTCTCCAGATCTTCATCGCCCATTCTGATACAACCATGTGTAACCGGCAGACCTAAAAAACGTTTATACAAAGTTCCGTGGATCATATAACCGTCGCCAAGATGGAGTGAATAATCGCCCAATGTACCATAATCATAACGTGAAGGGTGATTGGCTGAAGGAATAGGAAGACCTTCTTCAATGAATGCCCAGTCAGGTTTTTTCCAAACAGGATCTTTCACTTTACGGAGAATTTTAAGCATTCCGCGGGGTGTTTTAAAAATCCATTGCTGTTCCTTATTCCCTTTTAACAAGGTGTAACTTCCGGTTGAACATTTTCCGGTTCTGAGAATATCACGGTTGTTCATCAATACAAAATCGTTTCCGGATGTATTGATAATCAGGTAGTTTTGTTTTGGAACAAATTCTTCCAGTTTTTTTGAGGTCGAATTAATCTCTTTCGTCAGTTGTTTTTCATAAGATGCGAGCTTATCAACACCAATTCGTCCGGCTGTTTGCTGAAGAGCGCTGGCAGCTTTAAATCCTGAAACAATTCCTTGAATCTTGTAAAAATTCCGGACCATAGGAATCAGAATGCCTATTGAAAGTAGGATGCCAAGAATAAAGGTCAGGAGCAGTCTTATACCACCCGGTTTATTCGTCTTTTCCATTTTCGGTTTGATTTGAATATTTTTCTTTCATGATTAATGATTGGGTAAGCTATTTCGCATTGATCTCCTGCAAACTGCGAAGCGATCCGACGATTGTAACCGGAGTTCCGACACTTACCCAGTCGAAAAGTTTGTCGATATCATTATCAGTTAAAGCTACACAACCATCTGTCCAGTTGATCCCTTTACCTCCGTTGCCATGAATTTCGATAAGGTTTCCTATGCCTCTGCGTGGGATGTTCCCATTTCTAACACCGATATTATAACGGGCTTGATCCTCATCATTCGGGTAATTGATTAGCAAGGCTTTATAGTATTTAGTCAGTCGGTTTGTTTTCTTTTTGGTGATATGATATTTTCCTTCGGGAGTAGCTTTATCTCCCCGGTATTGTTTGGTACCGATCCAGTTTGTTCCCAGCTCGGCATAAAATTCTTTCTTCAGCTTGCCATCATGATACACATATATTTTATGTGCGAACTTATCAACAATAATGGCTGGTGCGTTGCTTCTGTTTGACCATGATACAGTTTCGTCAGCCCAGCGGCGCCATTTTCCTAGGTTTTCGAAATAATTCGTCAGGAAATAATTGGCGTCTTTGACGGATTTGGTAATGAGCTGACTGGCTACATCAAGATTAAATCCTACCTCTTTATAGGCGCCACGTTCAAATGCTTCCTTTGATTCAACGTAACGAAGTCTTGCCGTCGTAAAGTTTTGACGGGTTGTGCCTTTCAGAGGTAGATGTGCATAATTTGCATCAAATTGATTAAGTTTATCCTCTACGTCCTTCAGTTTGGCACTAAGTTCGGTATGCATGGATTTTTTTAGTTCGAGCGATTTCTCGGTGGCCATGCGTGCCTTTTCGGCTGATGCTTTGGTAAATTGAAGCATCTTGCCATAATCTCTTAAAAATGAATAATTCTGGTTCTGAAGCTTCCATTCCATCTGAGCCTGGAGGAAAAGATCCTCAGCGGCTTCAAGGCTTGGTTTGGCATATTTTTGTGCTTCAACGTCTTTGGCTTTTCCAATTTCGGTTTGCGCCATGTTGAGGGATTCAATCGGTGGGTTTGGTGAAAGCAGAATAAGTAAACCGATAATGGCCACAGTCAGGAAACCTGCGATTAAAATCCCGAAAAAAGTACGTTTGATAATTCTGAATGTTCTTCCCATTATTTTCTCCTGCTATTAATCGTGAAAGACCTCAGTAAGCTTGACGCGTTACCGAGGTCTTCAAGAAACAAAAGTAATTAGTTTTGTTTTAGTATCATACCCGTTCGAAATATTTCATTTCACAGGGAACGATTTGTGCAAATTATTTGCGCATGGTTTTCTTTGCAATAGCTTCTTCAAGTTCAGCTTTCAAAGAAGCAGCTTTATCGTTAGCAGCTTTTACTTTGTCAACAGCTGTGAGGTAATCACCATTGTTGATCAGAGTAGAAACTTCTGCTAAAGAAGCTTCAACAAGAGCGAGGTCGCTATTGATAGCTTCGAGAGCTTCTTTACCTTCTTTTCCTTTAGGAGCTTTTGTGATGAGGTCTTTAACTTCAGCAACCAAAGTTGTGGTTTCAGCTAAAGTCTGTTGAGCCTGATTCTTAACTTCTTCTTTGCGGATAGCAGCGTTTTCTTTAACGGTGTTAGCAAGAGTAAGAGTGTTAGCTAAAGTAGCGGTAGCTTTTTTGTAGCTTCTGAAGAGAGCGAATTTTGAATTCTGGTTTTCGATTTCAGTTAAAGCAACATTCAAAGAATCAGTTAAAGCTTTGTACTGAGGAGCAACATAACGTTCTGCTTCGGCAGCTTTAGCAGCTTCGATAGCGGTTTTTGCGTTAGCAACTTCTGCTTCTGGTGGTTTGGCGCAGCTGGTGAACATCAAAGTCAAAACAGCGAAAGCAGCCAGGGTTAACATCAGGTTCTTTTTCATTTTTGTAATCTCCATTTTTGGGTTAATAATTATTTGTTTATTTATTTTCAACGAAAAAATTCATTGTTGACAGTCATTTATCAATCCCTGTGCCAAAGTTTTATCGAATTGCGTAAATAGCTTAAATACAGTGATATAAAAATGTAAATTATTTTTTGGAACCAATTCATTTTAAATGAATGACTGATAAAAATACAATCTGACTGATTTTCCGACAGTCATTGCATTTTCTCAATAGTCTTATGATGAAAATAGAATATCACCTTGAGTTTTAATAGATTTTATGTGAAAAGAAGAGAAATACTTGTTTGTTATACAATCGTTGAATAAATCCTAAGGTTTGCATTGAATTTAAATGAATCATTCCTTATCTTTACACTTCATGAGTAATATTAATAGTCAAAATGATTTTGATTTTGGATTGGCATTTAGTGGTAGATTTTTTAATGGTTTTTTTGTTAATCGTTTGAACGATTGATAATATGATTACTATTTTGTTCCGTAAATATATGAGATTTCAGATCGTTCTGGCTGAGATGATTCTTTGTCCGGCTTCTCTTACGCTTGCGGAAGATAATACTTCAATTAAGATTGTATGATCAAAATTGAAATGGAGACATCAAGTTCATTCTTTGCTTTATAATGAAGAAAATAAGAACACTATTGAAATCATACGAAACCATTTATCTGACCAGATTCATGGATTTCTTTTAAGTATCTGTATGTGATGGATGAATTTATTCCTTATAATTAATTAGGATTTTTGAAAATTAATATTGCGAAGTAATGGTTGATTCTTCTTTAAAAAATGCGAGTATTCTGATTGTCGACGATCAGATTGCGAATCTCGATGTTCTGGAAGGTTTGCTGGAAATGCAGGGATATTCTAACTACAAATCAACAACCGATCCTCGGGAAGTTGCTGGTTTTCTCACCACATTTCAGCCTGATCTGATCTTGCTCGACCTGATGATGCCTTTTATGACAGGTTTCGAGGTGATGGAGCAAATCAAAACCATCAAGCCAGATGATCTTTTTCTGCCAATTCTGGTTCTTACAGCTGATGCAACCAAAGAATCGAAACAAAAAGCACTTATGGCAGGAGCCAGTGATTTTTTAACGAAACCATTCGATCTTACCGAAGTTAGTCTTCGTATCAAGAACCTGTTGTATGCCAATCACTTACAACAAAGAATGCAAAATCAGAATCAGATTCTTGAAGAAAAGGTCCGTGAGAGAACAAAGGAACTAGAACAAACAAATACCGAGCTCATCAAAGCACGAGACAAAGCTGAGGCAGGTGATAGGCTGAAAACAGCTTTTATGCACAATATTTCTCATGAAGTTCGCACACCACTTAATGGTATCCTTGGATTTGGTGCCCTGCTTTGTGATCCTGATTATTCAGATGAAGAAAAGGCTGAATACCTTACCCTGCTTCAGTTTTCGAGCAACAGACTGATCAATACCATCACTGATTATATGGATATTTCATTGATCGTCTCGGATAATATCGAAGTGAAACTGACTGATATAGAGATTAAGGAACTGTTGGAAGATGGAACAGCAAATTTCGTCAGAATGTGTCAGGAAAAGAATCTCCAGTTAAATGTAAGTATCCCAAAGGAGATTACGCATATGAAACTGCATACCGACCGTGAACTGGTAAACAAAATATTAAAGCATCTTCTTGATAATGCTGTCAAATTTACACGAAAGGGAAGCATCAGCATTGGCATCATCAATCATGGTACCTTAATTGAATTTTATATAAAAGACACTGGAAATGGAATAGAAGAAGATGCCCATCAACGGATTTTTGAATCTTTTATGCAGGAAAATGTTGCAACCACCCGCGGTCATGAAGGTAGTGGCCTTGGTTTGTCGATCGTTTCCGGATTTCTCAAATTGCTCGGTGGATCTATACGACTTGAGTCAGTGAAAGATGTAGGTTCAACATTCTATTTTACTTTGCCTGCTGATAATATCCCCATCAAACTTCAAGAGGTTAAAAAAGCAATTGAAAGCAGGAAAGGAGATGAATTGCCTGTACTTCTGATTGTTGAAGACGAATATGCCAATAGAGTATACCTCGATATTATTCTGCGTAAATATGCTTCCATTATTTATCAGGCTACCAATGGTGCTGAAGCAGTTGACCTTTGTAAGGCTCATCCTGAAATTTCACTTGTACTCATGGATATCAAGATGCCCGTGATGAATGGAATTGATGCAACACATGAAATCAAGCGATTCAGACCTGAGCTACCAGTAATTGCAGTTACGGCGCACGGAATGAGCGGTGATGAAGCCGAAATCATGAATTCCGGATTTGATGATTATCTTCCAAAACCTTGTAATAGCGAAGATTTACTGAAGAAATTAGGTACTTTTGGTATGGTTTGATGTAACAAAATGACATCGAACCGGATAGTTCACTGAATGTAAAACAACAATCCAAATGTATGTTCAATTCACCATTACTTGATGTCGCTATTGGACTTGTTTTTATCTTTTTGTTATACAGTCTTTTAGCTACTGCAATTCACGAAGCAGTCGCCAGCCTTTTTGGCTTACGTGCCCGAATGCTTCGCGATGCCATCATAATTGGAATGCTTTCCAATACTTCAACTGACAGCCGATTGATAAGCTTCTGGAAAGGGGTTCAGGGATTTTTTTTCAAGATTGTCAGAATTGGCCCGGACAAGCCCTATAAAGGGAAAATCGGCGAAAAATTTTACGATCATCCCCTGATTAAGAATTATGGGTCAAGCCGTTTCTTCCCGATTCCGTCTTATATTCCTTCATCGAATTTTTCAACTGTTCTGATCAATATCCTAACAAAGGAATTTGATGCAAAAAAAGAAGAGATAAAGAAATTCAGAATGGAACAATCAGGAGGTGAGGGTCAGCTCATTGATTGGAACAATGTATCAAATGTATTTAAAATCAAAGAATTACTGGATTATTACGCCTATTATTATGCACAGGAAAATGTTGGTCCTCCATCGGCAATTCTGGATCGCGACACCTGGCAAATTATACAGATGCATTTGCACAACAGTCTGTTTGATCTGGATCAGTTTACATCGAAAATGGAGAAATGGTATGATGATTCCATGAACCGTGTTTCTGGTTGGTATAAACGTCAGACGCAATTTATTCTCATCGTTCTTGGATTTACACTTGCCATCATTTTTAATGTTGACACCATCAAAATCAGTCAGAATCTTTCTACCGACAAAGACGCCCGCGATAAGCTTGTTCAGATGGCAACAGAAGCTGTTGAAAAATATAAGGACGATCCCAGGGTAATGCAAATCGTTGTTGCTGAAGGTGTTATGGTTCCTGATACAAGCGCCAAAGGGAAGGCGGCAAACCTTGCACTTTATGAACAATATCAGCAAAAAGCAGATAGTATCCAGGCTTTTATAAGCAATGATTTGCAAAAAGCAAATGACCTGTTGTCGTTGGGTTGGGGCAATTATGGCGGTAAGAAATCCTACTTTGGCCGGGTTGGGCATGTGCTGAAAGCAACTTTTACAAGTTTTCGGAAGTTTATTGGCTTTTTAATTCTGGCTTTTGCTGTTTCACTCGGAGCTCCTTTTTGGTTCGATCTTCTGAACAAACTGGTGAAACTGCGCAGCTCTGGAAAGAAAGAAGAAAGTCAGACAACTATTCCAGTTGATAAAGTTGGTACCGCAGTCAATGTTCAGATAAGTAATTCATCTTCCGGTGAGGAGGCCGTTGGTTAGCCATGTTAAAAATTATCGTTACTTCCAAAAAGCTCAACAGACGAAAATTTATTCCAGCAAAACTTCCTGAACCACTAGGTATCAATGGCACTGTTTTACAGGGATATACATTTACAGGGATTGAAGTTGTTCCTGTTCCAAACCCCTCATTAGGAAAATGGTATCGCGATGCTGACAATAATTTTTATTGGGGAGGAGCTGTTCAGATAGTTGAGCAAATACCTGATCCTGAGGATGTTGAACCAGATAACAATTTGCTTGAACAAGGTATTATCGCTCCACTGACTAAAAGAAAAATCGAGCAGGTCGTCAATGCATTTGAAACAGGCTCAGCTACAGGAAAATACGATTTGCTGGTTAAATACCGCGATTATACAGATCCTGCAACTAATTCGCTGATGGTTCAGATAACCTTTGGGAGATCGCAAACCACCGAATTCGGACATTTGAAAGCACTGATTCAGGATTATGTCTCAAGCCAGGGAACTTTTGCCAATGACTTTGTTTCCTATATCGGACGAATCGGAAAGAAACCAAGTCTGGCAACAGATGATGTATTTTGTAATGCTTTGAAAAAAGCCGGAAATGAAGATGTTGTGATGAAACAATGTCAGGATCAGTTGTTTGAACAGAAATACTATCAGCCTGCTTTTCAATGGTTTAAAACCAATGGTTTTACGCATCCATTAAGCCTTCTGGTTATTTACGACAGTACAATTCATTCAGGAAGCGTGCCAAAATTTCTCCGTAAGCGATTTTCAACAGCGATTCCGGTCAATGGTGGTGATGAAAAAGAATGGATCACAAACTATGTGGATGTGCGGCAAAACTGGCTTGCCAATCACAGTAATTCATTGCTTCATGCAACGGTTTACCGAACAAAATGTTTCAAAGATCAGATCAGTTCTGCAAACTGGGATTTGTCGCAGAAAGTGCTGGCAAACGGAGTTTCTATCGAATAGGAATTGAAATTGAACGATAAATATCAGTAAATCAATATTTTGATTTAAATACTGTGGTCGGCTTTCATTTGCTTAAAAACCAGATCTAAAGTGGTTTGTAGCTGTTGCACAAGATCCTTAATTTTTTCAGGTTCTTTATTTTGTCTGGCAAGTGATTCAAGGGTTCGAACAGGTTCGTGAAGACATTTAATTCCGAAAATATCAATATTGGGTTTGAGTTTGTGGGCGTTTTTCCCAACCTCTTCTAAATTTCCGGCTACAATAGCAGTCTGGATTTGTTGCATAATATCAACAGAAGAGGATAGAAAGATGTTCAGCATATTTCTGATGGCTGCTTCATCTGTGCCGATATATTCGATCAGTTTATCGAGTTTATAAACTGGCTCCTGGTTCATATTCATTCCCGTTTATATTTGATGATCTTTTATCATCCGGTAAATAGTCGATTTGCCGATTCCCAGTTTCTGGGCGACAAGCAACACATTACTATTGTATTTCACCAGATAATACCTGATGATTTTTTTGGTGTATTCCTCAAGAGTGTTTTCTTCGAGAAGGAAATTACCTGATAAATCAGTTGAATTGAAGCTAATATGACTTTCATCGATCTGATCACTGTCTGACAGAACAGAAGCAAGTTCCATGATGGCTTTCAACTCACGCACATTTCCGGGAAAAGAATACCGCATCAGTTTGTTCTGGGCGCTTTCCGAAATACTGAATCGAGGAAGTTTATTTTCAGCACAAAACTCGTCCACGAAATATTTGGCAAGCAACAGAATATCATTTCCTCTGAATCTGAGTGGCGGGATTTCAATCGGAAGCCCTAACAATCTGTAATAGAGGTCTTCACGGAAATTTGATTTATGAACTTCTTCGTTCAGATTGCGGTTTGTGGCCACAATTACCCTTGCATCGATCTTAATGGTGTCGTTACCACCAACACGGGTTAGTTCACGTTCCTGCAATACCCTAAGCAGTTTAGCCTGCATATTCATGTCCATTTCGCCAATTTCATCCAGAAAAATTGTACCGCCCTGGGCCAGTTCAAATTTTCCGATTTTGCGGGTGATGGCGCCTGTAAAACTGCCTTTTTCGTGGCCAAACATTTCACTTTCGATGAGTTCGCCGGGAATTGCTGAAACATTGACAGCCACAAATGGCTTTTTTGCTCTGTTTGAATTGTAATGTATAGCCTTGGCAACCAGTTCTTTACCAGTTCCAGTTTCTCCGGTGATGGATACGGTGATATTGGTTTTAATGGCTTTTTCAATCAGCCCGAATATTTGCTTGATAGATGGACTGTTGCCCCTGATTACATTTCTGAATTCGTATTTTTTCCCGATTTCTTCCTTTAAATAGCTGATTTCGTGCTTTAACTGAAGGTTTTCACGGATTTTCTTGATCACATTCCAAAGACGGTCTTTTACATCCGAATCTTTTACAAAGTAGTCATATGCCCCTTCGCGTAAGAGATTCACAGCGGTTGAAACATCTTCCTGACCTGAAACGATAATGATCGGCACTTCGATGTTTTCCTTCCGTATTTGCTTCATCACGTCGAGTCCCGACATATCAGGCAAGCTGTAGTCGAGTGAAATCAAGGATGGACCCTTGAAAATGTTTTTCAGACAGTCGCTGCCCGATTTAAACAGATGAACCTCATTATCAGGGTTTAATGATAAATGATGTTTCAACATTTCACCATAAAAAAGGTCATCTTCAACGATAAAAATCCGGAAGACTTCCATACTGTTCCTCTCTGTCATCTTGATTTCCTGTTTAGATCGGCAAAAACCCCAAAATCTATATTTTTCATAGAATTTTTCTCTTTTTTGGAATCATAACAAATGTAGGGAATTTTTTATATATTTATAGTAATATTTTGCGAAAAAGCAATATTTATACGATTTTTTATCCACTTTCGGATTTAATGATTTAATAACCCAAATTTGATCTTCAAATGGGCATAATTTTACGCAATCGGATGGTCAATTCGTATTTTTGCCAAAATTTATTTGAGCAGGATGATTGTTATGATGTGGAAAGTACTGAAACTAATATTTCGATTTTTGGGGATATTGGTGCTAATGATTTTTTTAATGTCTGTTTATTTTCATATAAGCGCCCCGATCTATAATTTCAGTGAACCAATTCCGTTTCACGGGAATTATCTTCATAATCCATATCAGGATATTGACAGTGTACAATGGCGGAAATACAATTTTCAGGTTCAATCTTATGCCTGGGGGGGCTTTACTGATGGCAGGCTCAATTCTAACCTGCTTATCGATAGCATTTACGATAAATTGAAATATGATTATGTCGCAACATCAGATTATCAGTTGATTAACCGACATAATGAAAAGCTTGATCGTTATATTCCTACCTACGAGCATGGATATAATGTTTATAAAACTCATCAGGTATGTATTGGTGCCAAACGTGTTCTTTGGCGTGATTATATGTTCATCCAAACACTGGATAATAAGCAGCACATTATTGATCTTCTGCATGAAAGGGGAGAAATAGTAGCTCTGGCTCATCCCAGACTTAGAGGTGGATATACCTTGCGCGATATGAAATACCTGCATGGGTATGATTTGATCGAAGTACTGAATAACCTTCGTGTTTCGGTTGAACATTGGGATGAAGCGCTCAGTAATGGGCATTTGGTGTACATTCTTGCAAATGATGATGCTCACAACGTCAGGAATCCCAACGAAACAGGCCGCAGATTTACACTCATTCATTCCGGTTCGTTAAATCATGATTCCATAACGCATGCATTGCTTAATGGATTTGCATATGGCGTTGATTTTCATCGGATTGATGATGAACCAATTACAGGAAAGATTGCAAGAATGCCCTTCATACCTTACCTTAAATCGGCCAAATTGATTGGTGATTCATTGGTTGTGAAAGTAAGTAAGCCTGTATATCATATTCAGTATTATGGTAAAGGTGGAGAGTTACTGAAAGAAACTGATCATGTTTCAGAAGCCGGTTATACCATTAAACCTTCTGATCCTTATGTGCGGGTTCAGATTCATTGTTATGATGCGTCCATGCTGTATCTGAATCCTGTTACAAGGCACGAATCGGTCATAATTGAAAAGCAAGTAACAGCTGTGGTACCTGAAGGAAAAACCTGGCTTTTCAGAATCGTTAGCATTCTGTTATTAGCGGCGATTTTCGTACTTTGGCTGAAATTTCGAAAACAGTGATTCGGTTCTTGCGTATTCAGGATGCCTTTATCAGAAAATCTTTTTGGTGGCTGATTATCATCAGTTTATTCATCCGGGCTTTTCTGGCTTTCTGGTTTGAACTGGGCAACGATGAAGTGTATTATACACTCTATGCCCGTTTTCCTGACTGGAGTTATTTCGATCATCCACCCGTGCTGGGCTGGTTTATGCAATTGACAACGCTAAATGGATGGCTCAGTCAGGAATTTTTCTATCGCCTTTCTTCGGTTATCTTATTTACTTTCAATACGTTATTAGTTTTTAGTATCGGACGAACGATCCGTAGCGAACATAGTGGACTTTTTGCTGCAATTTTGTATAGCACCTCCATTTATTCATTTGTTATTACCGGGATTTTCATTCTACCTGATACTCCGCAAAACTTTTTTTGGATTGGGTCTTTATGGCTGATAATCAATGCGATAAAATTGGGTTCTGACTCTTCTGAGGCCCACAGATATTTTTTACTGGCTGGCCTCACACTTGGTTTGGGGATGATTTCAAAATATACTAGCGTGTATTTCTGGTTGGGAATTGTCGTGTATATCATTTTATACGATCGAAACTGGTTGAAAAAATTTCCATTGTATATTTCATTGTTAATCAGTATTATATGTCTGTTTCCTTTGGTTTACTGGAACTATCAGAATGATTTCATCAGTTTTGGATTTCATACTGGTAGAGTCAGCATCCATGAACGAGGTCTGCGTTTTGATTATTTCCTTAGCGAATTCGCTGGTGAAATCTTGTATTCTAATCCGATGAATTTCATAGTGATAATTCTGGCATTAGTTGCATTATTATCGGGAAAACCAATCTTGATTGAACCTTACAAAAGGATATTTCTATGGTTAAGTCTGCCATTGATTCTTACTTTCCTGTTCTTTTCATTGTTCAGGGCAACACTTCCGCACTGGACAGGGCCAGCTTATCAAACATTGCTTTTTCCGGCTGCTGCCTGGCTTGATTACCGGATGGAAATCAAAAAACGAAATTTTCCAGGAATCCTTATTGCTGCCATAATAATGTTACTCGGAATTTTATTTGTCGGTTCCTTGCAGATCAAATGGGGTCTGATTCCAATGAAAACCGAGAAATCAGGGCAGAAATTAGGAGAGAACGATGTAACGCTGGATATGTATGGCTGGCGCATGCTGAAGGAACCTTTTGAGAAAATCAGGAAAGAAGCAGAAATCAATGGCACGATGCCAGAAGCGGCCAGATTGATGGGTGAGAATTGGTTTCCTTTATCACATTTCGATTTTTATATTGCCAAACCATTGGAGATGAATGTTGTGGCGCATGGAAATCTTGACAGAATTCATATCTATCACTGGATCAATCAGAAACAGAAACCCATTGAAGTTGGTGAAGATTTCTGGTATTTGACTACCAGCCGCGATTTTAAGGATCCAATCACGCTGTTTGGTAATGATTTCAACAATATTGTTTCTTATGATACCATTCCCATTGAAAGGAATGGAGAAATCGTCAAAAACGTATTCGTTTATTTGCTTAAAGACCTGAAAAAATAGGTGTTTTTATGCTTATGGGAACAGGAAAATATCCCTTCATATCAAATAGGTTTTTTATTCCAATTACTTTTGCTTTCATCCATCTATGTGAATAAGGGAGTAAATTTAAAAACGATCTGCCCTTATTCGTAACGGAGTGACAATGAAGGATTTTCATTACCAGCTTTTATGGTGCGATAGCTGATGGTTCCCATGGCAATCACCAATGAAATCACAATACCGATCAGAAAATCAGATATTTGCAGGTTGATATGATAATGGAAGTTCTGCAACCAGTTGTCTGCCACCCAGTAAATCAACGGACAGGCGATTGCACTTGATATGAGAATCAGGATGCCGATTTCGCGGGCAATCATCATCCAGATGGAATACACTGACGCACCAAAGGTTTTCCTTACGCCGATTTCCTTCGTTCGCAACTGTACCGTAAAAGCTGTTAAACCATATAAGCCAAGTGTTGCAATCAATATTCCAATGATGGTGAAAATCACTGATAAACGTGCGTTTTGCTTTTCTTCACGGTACATTCTTTCATAATCCTGATCCATAAAGAAATACTGCATCGGACCATGGTTCGTGAAATCTCCCCAAATCTTTTCAATATCGTCTACAATGCTGGCGGGAGTGTTTTCTGATAATCGCACACTCACATATCCCCAGTTCATATCCGTATTTTTATATCTGAAAATATACGGTCCGATTGCAGTGCGCAACGATTCGAAATGAAAGTCCTGAACCACACCAATAACCGGCATGGGTTTGGGATCATTCACCGGATCGAGTCCGCGCCGGAACTGGGTTTCCAAAGGATTAGTGATTCCGAACTTTAATAATGTAGCCTGATTGATCATACATGCTTCCTTATCTGTAAGCATTGATTTGTCGAAACTTCGTCCGTCGGCCAGACCGATTTTGTAAGTTTCGAAATAATCGTAATCAATCCAGTTTGTTTGCAGCAGGAATGTTTCGTTTGGCCTTCCAACCATCAGATAACCATTGTTGTTGTTGCTATGCCCGGGAACAGCGGTGGATGCCGAAACAGACACTACGCCCGGAACCTGTTTCACTGCCTGCTTGAAACTCTCAACTTTATCGCGAAGTGTAGAAGACCGGTTGATTACAAGTACATTCTCTTTGTCGAATCCCAGGTTTTTGTTTAGCATGAATCGGATCTGTCGGAACATGATCATGGTGCCTACGATCAGAATAATTGAGAAAGTGAACTGAACGATAACCAATATACTTCGCAGATTGTATTTCCGGTTTGCACTGAAAATCTTGCCTTTCAAAACCACCGCAGGATTGAAAGAGGAAAGGTAAAATGCCGGATAACTACCTGCAAGTAGCCCGAAAAGTGTGGCAAAAACCAGCATAACCGGAATGAGTAATGGAATGCCGGTGTAATCGAGTTTAAGCCCCAGATCGAGCAGATTATTAATGTATGGCAGGGTAATTTCACATAAAACAATTGCTCCGAGCAGAGCCAGGTAGGACAGAATCAGCGTTTCAAACAGAAACTGCAGCACAAGTGCCTGATTTGTGGAGCCACTTACTTTTTTTATCCCGACTTCCTTGGCGCGTTTGCTTGCCTGAGCAGTCGACAGGTTCATGAAATTGATCGCAGCAATCACGAGAATCAGCACACCGATTATCCCAAAAATAAGTAAGTACTTTGGATCGTTGGCAGGGCGCATATCCTGTCCGATTGAGGGATCCAGATGTGCTTCGGTAAGCGGTTGAAAATGAAGAGTATATGTGTTTCCTTTTAAACTGAATTCCTCCAGTGTTATACCGAGGTATTTATTAACCTCCGGGCCCACATATTTAACCATCAGTTCCTCAACGCGCGCTGCAGCAGTTTCAACTTTGGCGTTCGGATGGAGCAGTATATAGGTATTGAAACTGTTCGAAAGCCATTCGCTGGCTTTTGAACGCGGATTGGTCATGAATGATCCAATCATACTTGCCCTGAAATGAGAATTTTCAGGAATAGCCTGCATGATTCCGGTCACGCGGTATGGTGTTGAATCATTGCCCACAATGATCATCTGGTCGATTGGATCGGCAAAACCAAAAATCTTTTTGGCGCTGGTTTCAGAAAGGACCAGTGTATGTGGTTCGTTCAGGATTTTGTCTTTATTTCCACGTAATAGATTGATTGTAAATATATTAAAGAAGGATGAATCGGCTTCGATAAAATTATTTTCCGTGAAAAATTTGTCATCACTCTGAAGCACAACTTCATCCCAGCTATTGATTCTGAGAAAATCTTCCACTTCTGGAAACTCATTCTTCATGCTTGGTCCGATGGGTGCTGCTGTCCAGACACCCTTGAGCTCCTGTCCGCCGATTTTTCCCTGGAGGATGAGGCGGTAGATGCGGTCTTTTTTAAGATTATATTGGTCGAAGCTGAGTTCATTGAATATGAAAAGTCCGATTATCAGGCTACAGGCCATTCCTACGGAGAGCCCAAGCAGATTGATAAAAACATAAGATTTTTGACGTTTCAGTGCCCTGAAACTATATTTAAACAGATTGCCGAACATGCTGAAATGTATTGACTGAAGGATTTTCATACTATGACGATCGGTTTGAACTAAGGTTACATTTCGGTTAAATATTATCTGATACGTTATTTCGAATTTCAGTTAAATGCCTCTATAAAAGTACAAATACATTGATTCGATTCATAATCAAATTATGAAAATCAGCTCATAAATTGGGTTTACAATGAAGCCTTTCGGCTGATTCCAGTATCTTTGCTTTGATTTTGAAACCATTCTTCATGAAACGATCCTTTCAACCCACACAATATCAATTACAATCTGTCGAAGGCGGAGATATGTTTAACGATTCCGGTTGGATACTGGATGCTCCTGCAGCCCAATCGCCGAGCCTGATTCGGGCGATATACGCAGATCAGCAGCTTCATCTTCTGGATGATTCCCATGGCCTTTACAAATTTGCATCCTGGCTTCCGGTCAAAAGGATGCTGAAAGGATCTTCTGCTCCTGTGACTTATAAGAGTGTCGGACTGGCTGAATATCTTGGTTTGAAGAATCTGTATATCACGTTCAGCGGCTACTGGCCCGAAAAAGCTGCAGGAATGAAGACTTGTTCTTTCAAGGAAACGGAGGCATATTCAGTTTGCGGACGCATGGATTTCAAAAATGGTGAAGTACTGGTTGTTGCTTCGGCAGGAAATACTGCCCGTGCTTTTGCACAGGTATGTTCTGATAATCAGATTCCTCTGTTGCTATGTGTGCCCTATGACAATGTGGATGCACTTTGGTTTGAAGCACCACTGAATCCCTGCGTGAAACTTGCCTGTACCGAAAGTGGCAGCGATTATTTCGATGCGATCAATCTATCGAATATGGTTTGCAAAATGGGAGGTTTTGTAGCCGAAGGCGGTGCAAAAAATATCGCACGTCGTGACGGAATGGCAACAACAATGCTTTCCGCAACGACCTTTATTGGTAGTATTCCGGATGTGTATTTTCAGGCCGTCGGGAGTGGAACAGGTGCCATCGCAGCATGGGAAGCCAATCTGAGGTTGATTGCAGATGGTCGATTCGGAAATACAAAAATGAAACTACTTGTCTCTCAGAATATTCCATTCATCCCAATGTACAATGCATGGAAAGCTGATTCACGTCAGATTCTGCCTTTTGATGATGACGAAGCCCGCAAGCAGGTCGAAGAAATTGTTGCCAAAGTGCTTTCGAACCGCAAACCGCCTTATGCAATCACCGGTGGTTTATATGATGCTTTGAAAGATACAGATGGCGATGTTTTGCTTGCCACCAACGAGGAAGCCAAAATAGCAGCCGATCTTTTCAGAAAACTGGAAGGTATTGATATTCACCCTGCTGCAGCCATCGCTACCGCAACATTGATCAATGCTGTGAAAAATCAAAGTATTGATTTGGATTCAGTAATCATGCTGAATATCACCGGTGGCGGAGAAGAGAAGTTCAAGGCCGACCATGAAGTATATTATCTCGAGCCGGATTTCATTTTCCCGATCAGCCTCAGCTTCGAAGAAATTGAAGTTGAAATAAGGAAAGCTAGGTTCAGAATACCATTGAGATAAATTGGATAGATTGATCAGGTGATCTGATTAAAATAAACAAAGGTTCGTAGAAAGCAAACTCTAAGGACCTTTGTTCATTTATTCAGTTTGATTATTCGCTTATTGACAGATAAACATTGAAAATATGCAGGTTAAATCATCTTCTTCGGATCGACCCAGGCGGTGAATTCTTCATCGGTGAGCAGACCCAGACTCATCGCTGATTGCCGCAAGGTGAGGTTTTCCTTATGCGCTTTCTTAGCAATCTTAGCGGCATTGTCGTATCCGATATGCGTATTGAGTGCCGTGACAAGCATCAGCGAATTTTCCATATTGGCCTGGATGTTTGCGTAAACAGGCTCAATGCCCGAAACGGCATGTTCGGTAAAGCTGACGCAGGCATCACCCAGCAGACGGGCCGACTGCAGCAGATTGCTGATCATCACCGGCTTGAAAACATTCAACTGGAAATGTCCCTGCATGCCGCCAACAGTGATGGCTGCGTCGTTGCCAATGACCTGTGTGCAGACCATAGTCATCGATTCATTCTGTGTCGGGTTTACTTTGCCGGGCATGATGCTCGATCCGGGTTCGTTTTCAGGCAACATGATTTCACCAATGCTGCAACGTGGTCCGGATGCGAGCAAACGGATATTATTTGCAATATGCATCAGGCTGACTGCCAGTTGCTTCAGCGCACCTGAAGTTCCAACGATAGCATCATGAGCCGAGAGGGCTTCGAATTTATTGTCGGCTGTACGGAAAGGAAGTCCGGTGAGTTTTGCGATGTTTTCGGCAACTTTTACCGAATAACCTTTTGGTGTGTTTATGCCTGTTCCAACGGCAGTTCCGCCCAGAGCGAGTTCGCTGAGGTGGTCGAGCGTCGCTTTCAGGGCTTTAATGCCATGATCGAGCTGCGACACATAGCCCGAGAATTCCTGTCCAAGCGTGAGCGGTGTGGCATCCATGAGGTGGGTGCGGCCCGTTTTCACGATATCAGCAAAGGCAAGGGCTTTTTCGTTGAGAGAATTGCGTAGCATCTGCAGTCCGGGAAGGGTGTTTTCATCGATGAGTTTATAGGCTGCAATATGCATCGCTGTAGGGAAAGTGTCGTTCGATGACTGTGATTTGTTCACATCATCGTTCGGGTGGATGGCTTTTTTAGCATCGTCCAGACTGCCTCCCTCCATCACATGGGCACGATTGGCAACCACTTCGTTCACATTCATATTGCTCTGGGTGCCGCTGCCGGTCTGCCAGATCACGAGTGGGAAGTTGTCGTCGAGCTTGCCTGCAAGGATTTCGTCGCATGCGGCTGAAATGAGTTTGCATTTCTCTTCGGGAAGCACGCCAAGTTCCATATTCGTGATGGCGGCAGCTTTCTTCAGATAGGCAAAGGCATAGATGATCTCTTTGGGCATCGAGGCCTCAGGGCCAATTTTGAAGTTGTTACGCGAGCGCTCGGTCTGGGCGCCCCAGTACTTGTCGGCCGGAACCTCAACAGGTCCCATGGTGTCTTTTTCGGTTCTGAATTTCATGGTTTCGCTTTGTTATTTAGTTGAATTTCTTTCCGATACGAATGATGAGTTGCTGTAATTCCTCGTTGATCAGCATGATCTGATTCTGAAAGGATTCGAATTCAGATGGCTGCAAATACATCAGTTGCTGGCATACGAGCAGCAGTGTTTCGGTTTCGACCAGTGCCATGGAGGCCTTCTGAAGGTAAGGTTTGCTGTCGTTGCTGATGCGCGAACTGATTCCGGATGCGATGAACACCGGTACATCGGTCACAGTGTTGCGGATTTTGCGGGTGATTCCTTCTTTTTCATCGGCTGGAAAAGTGGATGTTACCAGATAAACGGTTCTTACGAAATCCATCAGGTCTTTCCAGAGGGGAAGTTGCTCAAAAGGGCGGTCTATTTTCATTGAATCAGGGTTTTATAGTATGTTGTTGATTGTTTCGGGCGGATCGGCGATCACGGCATGATTGCCCGACAGGACGATGGGACGCTGAAGAAGGTTTGGAAACTGTACGATGAGTGCGATCAGTTCATTTTCAGTTAAAGTTTTGTTACGGATATGAGTTTTATAAATATCTTCCTGTTTGCGGAGAAGTGACTCGATGGGGAGTTTGGTTTTCAGAAGTATATCGTGTATTTCGGCTTCGGAAATAGGTGATTTGATATAGTCAATTGTTTCGAAATCAGTCGTTTTCGATTTCAGATAATCCAGTCCGGCCCTTGATTTTCGGCAACGTGGGTTATGGTATATTTTGATCACGGTTTCATTGCTTGTGAATACAAGGGTAAAAATAATGGAAATTGAACAAGTTTATTGCATTGAAC
>CAZVKW010000018.1:12982-33634 GCA_964627945.1 uncultured Lentimicrobiaceae bacterium | reverse complement strand
TACTTAATGAAAAATCCTGAGTGTATTGAATTTGTAGCATCAGATTCGTTTAAGGAACAATTTGATACCATTCTGCAACACGATAGAGCTATGTTTGAAGAGCCGATGGGGTGGCGATCTAAATCAATTTCCGAATCTCCCTTGATGATTGATTTTTCAAGCCTTTGGAAACAATTAACAGAAAAATATCAAACTGAACTATCCGCTTTAGCATATAGACCAATCCCTAATGAAAATGATGTAGCGAAATGTTTTGAAGAATTAATAAAAAGAATTGAATGAAATTCACCGAAGAAAAATTAGAAATGGCATGAATAACAGCGAAATACTCATCTGTCAAAATCCTGACGGAAACATCAAAATAGATGTTCGCCTGGAGGAAGAAACTGTTTGCTTGACAGCGGCTCAGCTTTGCAAACTTTTCCAGAGGCGAAAGCCACTATCAGCGAGCATATTAAAAACATCTTTGAAGAAGGCGAACTCATCGATATTTCAGTTGTTCGGAAATTCCGAACAACCGCTCTGTTCTGCCTAATTTCCAGTCAGGGTTAAGCATCCATCCCAATCTCCCATTCTGCTATCGGCCATGTGTAAAACAAAAACCTAAGGATTTATTGAATCAATTGCAAAGAGTATTGGCTTCTGCTCATTATCAAATTACTTTCCTTCTTGTGTCAGCGGTGTATTCCACTGATCCTTAGGCACTACTTTCGGTATTTCAGGATCGTCTTCATAAGCAGGTGTCATAATCTGAACATTGTTTTCATTAAAAACATCCAGAATATGCTGATGTAACTCATTATAATGGAATTGTATATTTGGAACATCATTACAATAGGCATTGATTTCGTAATTTACAGCGAAATCTCCCAACGATTGTTTCAGCACAAATGGTTCAGGCTTTTTAAGTAATCCGCTGGTTCTGTCAGCAGCAAGTTTCAGCATAGCATCCACCTGTCGCCAGGGTGTTTCATAACCAATTCCAACTGTTGTGTGCAATATTAAACCTAATTCCTTCGCCTTCGAATTGTAATTGACAATATTGCTGTTTAACAAAACGAAATTCGGAATGATAATTACCTCATTTTTTAATGATCGCAACCGGGTTGCCAAAAGCTTTTGTTCGATTACAATGCCAACCGTTTCGCCAACTTTAATGCGGTCACCAATTTTGTATGCACCACGATAGGTCAACGAATATCCGGCGATTACATTACTGATGAAAGATGACGACCCGAGTGAAAACAACAGCCCGATAAAAACTGAAACGCCTTTAAAGGCCATCGATTCTGAACCGGGGATATAAGGGTAGGCGATTATTACTGCAAATGCAATGATTACGATTCTGAGTATATTATACGTTGGAATGGCCCAGTCAGGATCAAAATCCTTGATCTCAATAGCACCCTGACCGATACCCGTAAAAAATAGTTTGATCAATTTGAGCAGATAGCGTGTAATGATAAATATGACGACAAGAAATGCAAGGCTCGGCAAAAACTTCACAAAGCTTTTTGTAATAACCAGAATGGGGTTTAGTATAAGTTCCAGCGTGTATGCTGCAATATTGTTTGTCCAGGGAAAAAGACTAAGAATGTATTGAAGAAAAACAGCCAAAACCACAACAATAATGATGACTTTAAGTGTTCGGAATACTATCTGGAATGCTTTCCAGAGTTGATCCGATTTGATCAGGTTAAATGATTTGTCGTCAACACTATTAATACTTGTTTTATAACGTTCCTGTATCCGAATATTTATTTTTTTGATCAGCCACAACAATCCAATCATGATGAGAATCAATAAAGATGCAGCAATCAGGGCATGTACCGATTTACTGACCAGTGAATCAACACTTCGGTCATTTCTGTAGGATTTTATGGTTTCAATGATTTTATTCTTTTTGGCTTCCGCAAGCATTCCCCGGCTAATCTTTTCCAGTTTTGCATCCATCTCATAAACGTTCATGATCAGTGTTTCACCGCAAAAAATCTGATGCAGGTCTTTGTCGGCTAAAATCTTCAGAGAATCGGTGGTAATGGTTGTGTCAGCGGCCACTTTTATAATTCTTGTGCTGATGGCAAGGGCACGCTGGTCAGCCGTATACGATGAAATACCACGCACCTTGAAAAGCACCTTGCCATCCACCTTCACCGGCGCCACAAGCTGATTTTCGTCCGAAAATTCATTTTCAATATCTGAGGCCGTCTGTGCGTTTACGCATATTGGCAGAAAAAGGTTGAACCATCCCAGAAGCAGGACAAATTGTATTAATGAATTGATACGCGAATTTATTAAGCTTGCTTTTATATTCATATTTCGGTTAATTAATCGTTATTTCATTTGTTGTTTCACTGCTTCTTCAATCTGTTGATCACGGTCTATTGAAAAGGTATCCGGTTCATGTACTGCCAATATTTTGTTATGCACCGGTGTATACGCATATAATTCGGTCATGGTGATTTGGCTTCCGGTAGCGACCAATGAGTAAATATCATTGTTTGAATTTTTAAAGTAAAAATAATCATAGAACCCAAACTTTGAATGCCTAACATGATCCTAAAAGTAAAATTACGTTTTTCACTGGCGGAAAACAATAGAAAAAGGAAACGTCTTATGATAGTCTGACGTTTCCTTTAATAATTTAAGATGTAAATACGTAAAGAATGAAGCTGAATTATTGATTACAACTTCCTGATTTTGATGTTTCTGTACCAAACGTCATCCCCATGATCCTGCAGACCGATATATCCTTGCTGAGCAACCTTGGCCCAGTCGGGATTGTATTCAGGGAATTTGCTTTTGGCAACCATCGCATTCCATTCGGGTGTCCAGAGATGATACTCAACTACTTTTTCGCCGTTTAACCAATGTTCAACGAGACCTTTGTAGATGAGAATTTTTACCTGATTCCATTCACCTACTGGTTTTACCTTGTCGCGGGGAACAGCAATCATATCATAGAGTGAGCCGGCTGTGTGCAAATCATCACGGCTGTCAGGGTGTTTGAGATTGTCGAGCACCTGCATTTCAGGAGCAGTTTGCCAGATTGTCTTGTCAGGCGATTCCTGCGCCAGATAAAGGATTCCGCTGTTTCCACCTTCCGAAATTTTCCATTCGAGCGACAATTCAAAATTCTGGAATTTTTCATCATAGATGATATCTCCCCCTTCGATTGCACCGGCTTCACCACGGCCCGAACCTTTGCAGGAAAGCATTCCATCTTTTACTTCCCAGCCGGCAGGGAAATGATCTTTGCCATAGCCACGCCATTTACCAGGTGTTGTGCCGTCGAACATCAACACCCAACCTTCAGCAATTTCAGATTTGGAAAGGGTATTCACGGCAGGTGTTTTTTTACATTTCTTCTTACAGTTTGCCGATTTTTCAGTACTGCCACATGATGTAATCACAAGGGCAATAAGCATGATTGATAAAATTTTTTTCATTTGAAGATGTATTAATTTGATAATTCAGTTTCTCAAAAAGATTGTATTAGAATTCCATTTGATTAAACAATGTGTGTTATGATTTTTCGTATAAGCGCTTTTCAGACTAGCAAAAAGTTTATAAACCAACGCCCCACTTTTTCACTCTTCACTATTCACTCTTCACTTTCACATCGTCCATCCTTCACGATAATGATGTTTGATATACTCGTTGGCAGCCTGTTTTGCATTCATGGTATCATGTTGTGTGTCGAAATGCGGATGACCGTCGATAATCTCGAATTTGTCACTTTTCACTACACGGATTTCATCGGTATCGCTGATGTTGGTGAACTGCATCTTTTCGCCATCCCATTCCAGTTCGCGTTTCAAATCCTGCAGACGAACAGCTACCACACCCATCACCACCATTTCGTTCATCGGACCTGAATAGCCAAAGTTCGAACTGGTTTCCACACGACTTTCCGGACTTTCCTTGCAAGCCCGCACCCAATCCATTTCATGTCCGTCAAGCACACGACGCATCGACGGAGCCGGACGTTTATAATTCTTATCATAATCCAGTGGAAGCAGGAAAGGATCTCTGCCATAGCAACCGGTCATGATTTTTCCTTTGGTACCAATGAGCAAACAACCTCCATTCTCATCGCGGCCCATGACTTCGCCGGCAGGCAATTCTTCCGGACGCGGAGGAAGCAATCCTCCATCCCACCAGGTAACGTTGACCTGTGGCATATGCTGATTCATGAACTTTTCACGTGCCGGGAAAGTATATTTCACAACCTCAGCCAAAGGTGGTGATTCGGTATTAAACTGCGACGAGCTTCCCTGAACTTTGGATGGATATTTCAGTTTGAGCGACATGAAAATAGGGTCCATGATGTGACAGGCCATATCGCCCAGGGCACCGGTACCATAGTCCCACCAGCCGCGCCAGTTCCAGGGCGTATAAATGGGGTTGTAAGGTCTTTCGCGGGCAGGTCCGAGGAAAAGATCCCAGTTCAGTGTTTCAGGTACAGGGAAAACCTCTTTTGGTCTTTCCAAACCTTGTGGCCAGATGGGCCGGTTGGTCCATGCATGCGCCTCTTTTATTTCGCCAATAGCGCCATCCCAAACCCATTCGCAGACCTGACGAATGCCTTCGCCTGAGTTGCCCTGGTTTCCCATTTGCGTGGCAACCTTGTATTCACGGGCAATCTCGGTCATCTGACGGGATTCCCAAACAGCATGTGTCAATGGTTTTTCGCAATACACATGCTTGCCCATTTTCATGGCATTGATGCTGATAATGGCATGGCTGTGATCAGGAGTTCCGACAACAACAGCATCGATCGATTTGCCGAGTTCGTCGAACATCACGCGCCAGTCGTAATACTTTTTAGCATCGGGGAATTCGCCAAAAATTTTGCCGGCGTATTTCCAATCAACATCACATAGTCCGATGATGTTTTCGCTGCTCACGGCTCTTATGACTCCGCCGCCACGACCCCCGACACCAATACCCACGATATTGAGTTTGTCGCTGGGCATGCGGTAACCTAGTCCGGAAACTACCCGGCTGGGCAGAATCATGAAGCCAGCGGCTGCCATGGCCGAATTACGGAGAAACGAACGGCGGTCCATGCCGGATTCTGTGTTCTTAATTTCTTCCATAAACAATTGTATTTTAATGATTTATAACAAATGAGATTGTATATATTTTAAGCTTTGTCCGGCACAGTAAATGGGTGAACCTTCGGAGTATGCCTCCTGTTCAACAAATATACGCTCAAGGCCGGCGGTTTTTGCATGTTTCAACAAGGATTTGAAATCGATGCTTCCGTTCCCTACAATGCAGCTTTCCCCGTCGCGTCCCATATCTTTCATATGCCAGCTGGTAAATCTTCCCGGATGCTTTTCAAAATAATCCACCGGATTTTGGCCGCCCTTTTTAATCCAGAAAATATCGAGCTGAAAACTCACAAGTTTCGGATCGGTATTGTTGAGCAGAATGTCGTAAGGCAATTGACCATCAATGGCTTTGAACTCGAAACCATGGTTATGATATCCGAAGCGGATTCCATGTTCAAGACAGCTTTTTCCGATTTGGTTCATTTCTTCGGCAAGTCGTTTGAAATCATCCAGAGTCGATTCAGGACGACCCATCATGGAAGGCAAAACCAGGAATTCCAGTCCGGCTTTTGCGGCATTTTCGGCGTAAGAAGCTGCATTTGAAGCTGTTATTCCGGTATGTGTGCTGTGGATAGATATTCCCTGTGCTGCACAAAAATCCCTGAATTCAGCAGCAGGCCGGCCATAAAAATTCCCGTCAAATCCAAATGTTTCGATGCTTGTATATCCCATTTTACCCAAAGCAGTAAGCGTCCCGTTCAGATCGGTGTCAATCGCATCACGCAAGGTCCAGAGCTGAATACCCGTTTCTTTTTTCAAACGGGAACGGCCGGCTCCTGAAACCGAGTTGGAAACCATGATTCCACCTGAAACAAGTGAAAGTGTTTGTAAGAATTCGCGACGTGTTTTCATCGTATCAATTATTTTCAAATTTCTAGTTCAATCATTCTTCCCTCTTCATGACTTTTCAGCGCAGTCTCGAGGATTATCACATTTAACAAGGCGTTTTTCGGACTAATTTCAGGTTTTTCGCCCAGTGTCAAGCATGAAAATACATTGTCATAAAAATACATATAATTTCCAGCCATTGAAGGTATTAATTTTTCAAAAAGTTTCTTTTCCTTCATCGTGACAAGCTTGCCCGACCAGGCATCAGGTTCATCACCAAAACCAGTATCAGCGGGCGATCCCCCGGCCCTGAGCCTGCTTTCCTGCATATCAAATCCGGGTTTAAGAAATGAACCATCAGTACCATGGATGATGTAACGAAGTACGGGATCCATGCACAATAAGGAGGCTTTCAAACGAACATTCAGTGAGGGGTATAAAAGTGTGATGTCAAAGGCGTCATTGGTCCCTGATCCGCGTTGATCGGACAAAATAGCCAGAACGGCTTTCGGCTGTCCGAAAAGATCGAGTGCCTGATCGACAAGATGCGGTCCCAGATCGAACAATGTACCGCCACCGTCATCCGGATTGAAGCGCCAGACGGCCCGCTTGATAAGCGGATTATAGCGCTCCATGCGCGATTCAAAAGTATGGATCCGGCCCAATGTATTGTTTTCAATCAGCTTTTTAACAGTGAGGAAATCGCTGTCCCAACGCCGGTTGTGATACGGAAAAAGTAGCATTCCGGTTTCACGGGAAATCTGTATAAGTTGTTCTATTTCAGTGCTTTTTGTGGAAACAGGCTTTTCGATCACCACATGTTTTCCTGCTTTCATGGCGGCGGAAGCCTGTTGAAAATGCAAAAAATGAGGTGTACAGATGATCACCAGATCAATTTCCGGATCCTGAACAAGCGCCAGAAAATCAACATTGATTTGTGCATCAGGGAAATCGATTGAAGCTTCCTTCCGGCTGCTAACGATTCTCTTTACCTTAAAACCCGGATGTGCTTTCAAAAAGGGACCATGAAAAACGCTTCCTGAGAGTCCGTAACCTGCGATTCCAACTGTTATAACAGAAGAAATATCAGATCCGGTGGAAGATTTTTTCGTCATATCTATCTCATTCAGATGATTTTTTCATTCACAGAATCCCAATGCGTGCGACGACCCTCAAGGTAGGAAATCGTTCCCATATGTGCCGTAATGGCTTCCTGAAATGCCTGATCAATATTGCAACTGGGCTGACTTCCGTTATTCAGCCGGATGCAGTTGAGCCATTCACGTAAATGCAAGTGTGTGGTATCGAATGCTTTACCATTACGATAGGTAAAAAGTAAACCACGTCCGGCGAAATATTTTTCTGTAGGTGTGGTGATAGCATCCATGCTTTCCTGACCCGGAACCCATGAAAAAATGGGCTTATTCGCTTCGATGAGGCCACTTTCGAGTTCCGATTTATACTTTGTCGATCGTGGATCAACATTTACAATGAGGGTTTCGTCGAGCTCGAAATAAGCATCATGCCCCATGATCACTTTGCCGCGGTTTTTTTCGCTGGCGAGCGTGGCGCTGTATAAAAGCGTCAAATCACGATCAGGATATTCAAAAGCCATATTCAAAACATCCGGCACTGTGCGTCCGTCTTTGAAGAAATAAATCCCTCCGGAAGCCATGGCAGAATGTGGAATTCCAAGTCCAAGTATCTGATTGAGAGCATCGTATTCATGGGTGAAAAGATCACCACTCAGACCGGTACTGTAATCCCACCAGCAACGCCAGCGGAAAAAGCGTTCCAGACTGAATTCGTGCCAGGGCGCCGGGCCAATAAACTGCTTCCAGTCAATTGTATCCGTATTTGCCTCAGGATCAATATCATACACCCATGCACCATTCGGGTCGTTGCGGTTGGTACATACTTCGATCAGCGAAATTTTTCCGGCAACATCCTGCTCGATCAGCGAACGAGCAACCTGGTAACTTTCAGTCTGTCGTCCCTGATGCCCAAGTTGAAAAACGATTCCGCTCTCTTTGACTGTTTTTCTGATTTCGAATGTTTCGGCAACTGTCCATGAAAGGGGTTTTTCGCAATACACATGCTTTCCGTTTCGCGCGGCTTCCATGGCCACAGGAACATGCAAATGATCGGGTGTGGCAATGATGACGGCGTCCACATCAGGTGAAGCCAGTAATTCCTTGTAGGTCAGAAACCTTTTCGGAAGTTCATCCATTTGTCCATCTTTCCCGTTCCGGGCAATATTTGCGCCTGTCTGGATGGCGTTTTTGGCATTTTTCTCAAATACATCACAAACAGCGGTTATTTTCACATTCAGATTTTCCTGTGCGCGAAACTCGTCGAGATACTGCTGCCAGAATTTGTCGCTTCCGGCTTTCTGAATGTATTCATCAATCCTATCGGGATGAAGGAATCCGAGCGCTTTCATCAGATACCGACCACGTCCGCCACATCCGACAATGCCCAGCCGAAGTGTTTTTCCTTCAACCAATGCCGGAATACCCTGTGGAATGACCGGTTTAATATTCTGCAAAAGCTTTGATCCTGTCTTTGTCTTTTCCTGCTGATTACGCCAGATACCATAGCCAACAGCTCCTAGAACCGGTAGTGCGGCCAAACCAGCCAGCATGTCCCGCCTACTGAATTGCTGCTTTTCGTTTCTTTTTGATTCCGGTTCCATCTCAGTCATTGTAATCTGATTTTCTAAAAAAACGACCAACACCAATGAAATCATCTGTTGACCAGGTACTTAAAACGTAAAGGGCTAAAATTTCGATGATGGTTTTATTTACCAGAAAATAACTGCCATCCGAAGGAAACAAATAACTGATTCCGGGAAATGCAGGATGAGAAAGATAATATAAGCCCAGAAGAATCATGCCTGCGCGGGCGGCATGGCGCGAAAAAAGTCCCAATACTAGCGATAAACCGACCAGTGTCAATCCCCATGCATTCAGGAAATCGACCGTTTTTAGCACTGATTGATTTCGTGTCATCCACTCAAAAAAACCTTTCAGCATGCCGCCAGAGTCGAGCAAATAGGTTTTTGAAGACCAGGATGGGTTGAAAACCTTGGCCAAACCTTCGTAAAGAAAATGCCATCCGATGGCCAACCTTAACAAAACCAGAGCAATAAGTCTGTTCTTCAGAACTTCCATAATAAATAAAACTATTCAGCAAAAGCGTCCCGAATTTCGCACAAAAATGCATTCGGAACGCTTTTGATAAAAGAATTATTTCAGCAGCTCCTTCACGGCCTCTTCAATCTGCTGGTCGCGGCCTGAAGCCAGTATTCCAGGATCGTTCGGTACTTTTATATCCGGCTCGAACTGGGTGTTTTCGCAGAATTTTCCATCCATCATGCGCCAGCCTCCCATTGGGATACCGAACACCAGCGAAGGATCAATCTGACCTTCCCACCAAACGAAGGTTCCCGTTCCGGGAACCGGCATACCGATGGTTTTCCCGATTTCTTTGGAACGGTAAGCTACCGGAAACAGATGTGCATCGCTGTAGCAACTTTCGCCAATCAGCACAACAGATGGTTTCACCCATTTATCAAGTGGTTCAGAACCAATATATTGACCATGTGGAATGATATCGATGTATTTCTTTCCGCTGAGGAAATCAGAAAGTTGCTCATGGATATTTCCGCCTCCATTAAAACGTGTATCGACGATAAGCGCCTGCTTTTCAAAATTGCGCCCCAGCGCTTCTTCAACCATCACACGCATACTCCCGTCGTCCATCGAACGAACGTGAACATAACCGATTTTTCCGCCTGAAAGTCTTTCAACCTCATCGCGGCGGTTTTTCACCCAGCGTTTGTATAAGAGTTCATTTGTCTCACCGATGCTCACAGGTTTCAGACTTTCGTCCCAGCGCTTGCCCGATTCCGGATCAAACAGCGAAAGCAAAGTAAGTTTTCCAATTTTCCGGTTTAACATGGCATAAAAATCCATATCCAATGTAACTTCTTCACCATCAATCTTTTCGATGATACTTCCGGCCTTTACTTTCGAGGCCGCTTTATCGAGCGGACCACCTTTGATCACTTCCGCTATCTTCAGTCCCTGACCAGTGTATGTATAATCATAGAACAGTCCGAGATCGGCAGTCTGATCGCTGTTTGGTTTTCCCGAACGGTAACCGCAGCCCGTATGAGAAGCGTTGAGTTCTCCCAGCATTTCGCTCAGCATTTCGGCAAAATCATAATTATTTTTGATATACGGCAGAAACTTCTTGTAGTCAGTATAGTAAAAATCCCAGTCAACTCCATGAAGATCATTCACATAGAACTTTTCGCGTACCTGACGCCATGCATGATCAAAGATATAGCTTCGTTCTGCTGCCGGCTGAATCAGCATTTCACCACTGGTTTTCAGGTTTTCGGTTTTCCCGTCGGCAACATCAATTTTCATGGGTTTTCCATCGGCAAGTACAAACAGGAATTTTCCGTCTTTCGAAAGTTCGAGTCCCAGACGACGAACGCCCATCTTGGCAAGAATTTTTGTTTCAGAGGTACGTAAATCAGTAACCCAAAGGTCGTTGCCTTTTTCGAAACTGGTGAAATAATACAATTTATCACCTTCTTTGGATAAAATCCAGTCGTTGATCTGTGAAGTATTTACAGTGAGTTTTGCTTTGCGATCGGTCAGGTTTTCGAAATCAATCACCACATTGGTCGAATCTTTTTTTACCTCGTCTGCCTCTTTTTTGTCTTTCTTATCACTTTTCTTCTTGTCTTTTTCTTCTTTCTCTTTCTTGTCTTTTGCAGCCTTTTCTTCCTGTTCTTTCAACAGGGCGAACTCTTCCTTACTGAGTTTGAAACGATCGAAAGCTTCTTTGGTAAAGAACATCCCGTAAACATCTGCTGTTGAGATATATCCGCCCTGGGCATGATCCCCATTGCGATTATTTCCCCAAATCATCATTTTGCCGTCGGTGGACCATTTCGGCGCATAATCGTCATATCCGCTCAGACTGAGATTGATGATTTCACCCTTTCCGTCGGCAGAAACAAGACCAGCTTCCGGACTGAAAATCCTGTCGGGGAAAGCAAAGTTGATGAGGAACCATTTGCTGTCGGGCGACCACTGAAAATACTGATCGCCATCGGCATACGAATAATTGACATTGGCCGGGGTAATATTTCGGGTTGCTTTTGAAGCCAGATTGATTACTTTCAGAACAACGCGGTTTTCGAGATAGGCAACTTCTTTGCCATCAGGAGAATATTCGGGTTGAAACTCCTCTGCATCTGTGGCAATGAGGGTTTCTGTTTTCAGGATTGTGGATGCGTAGAAATAAGGTTCTTCAGTACGGACAATGGATGAAGTATAAATATTCCAGCTGTTATCTACCTCGGCTGCGTATACCAGAGAGCGACCATCAGGACTGAAACTCACGCTTCGTTCCTGATAAGGCGTATTGGTGATGCGCTTGGTATAACCACCATCCATACTGCTTACAAAAACTTCGCCCCTGAAAATATAAGCAAATTCTTTTCCGTTGGACGACAATCTCGATTCTGTAAATCCCTCATTCACAGGAACTATTTTGTTTTCTGAGACTTCGCCGCCTCCTTTTACAAGGATGCTGAGTTTTTCGGGTTTTCCACCTGATTTCATGGTATAAATCTCACCGTTGTATGAAAAACAGACTGTGTTATCGTTCGAGCGACTGAGAAAACGAACCGGATGTTTGTCAAAACTGGTCAACTGAACCGAAACAGAAGGCTGTGAAATTGAACTCTTGAATACATTGAGTGAACCACTTTGTTCGCTGAGAAAATAAAAATCATCCCCATTAGTAGCAAAAACCGGATTGCGGTCTTCGCCCTTGAAAGTGCTGAGTTTGGTGTATTTTGCAGTTTTCACATCAAACATCCAGATATCTCGGGTAACGGAAGAGGTGTGGTGTTTGCGCCATTCGTTTTCGTAACCTTTCAGATCTTCATAAATAATGATGCTACCCGAAGGATTGTAACTTGCCTGAAGAGCGGCATTTGGAAGCAACTGAGAAACTCTTCCTCCGGCAACAGGAACTGAATACAATTCACCCATTCCACCAACAGGATATTGGGCATCCGTGACCACATCCTGGCGATTGGCCGGAAAAAGTATCTGTTTATCATCCGGACTGAAACTGCACGGAACCTCGCGACTTGAGCTGAAGGTTAGTCTTCGTGCTTCGCCACCCTGCGACGGAATGACAAAAACATCAAAATTGCCGTTTCTGTCTGAGGCAAAAGCAATCATGCTTCCGTCGTGGCTCCATACAGGAGCATATTCGTAAGATTCGGCCATCGTTAGGGCTGTTGCTGTTCCACCTGTGGAGGGAACTGTCCATATCTCATCCTGGTAACAAAAAGCTATGGTTTTACCATCAGGAGATAAGGCCGGATAACGCAGCCAGAGCGCATTGTCCTGTCCGGATACAAACAAACCGGAAAACAGGAACAAAAATATGATTGTGTACTGTTTCATAAAGCTATTATTAGGTTATAAAATGATTTTGTCAAGCAGGAACAAAACCGGGAAGGCCTTTCGTGCAGAAAGTAAAATTATGGAATATTCAAAGGAAGATGCAGCAAGTCAATGAAAATAATCCTAAAAATTCTTAACGAGCAATGGTCCTTTCATGCATTTATATGGGATAAGAGCTGCAGATTCATTCGAAACCTTTATTGTGCTTGGCTCAATGTATCCGGAAATAAAAAAAACAGGCCTGATAATCTACCAGGCCTGTTTTCATTTTTTTGTTTATTCTTACCAGCTGTTCATGACAAATCCAATATTGATACTGAGGTTGCTAAAACCATCAGCTTCATGAATTTTGAATGCATTGTCATATTTGGCATTCAGTTTAAAGCTTGTATTCTGTGAAAGGTCGAGCAGGAAACCAGCTTCCGGACTGATCAGAAAGTGCCAGTTCTTTTCTTCAATGCTATACAGACCCATATTTGTGTTTCGCAGATCATAGACTGTACCCATACCTAAGCCTACATATGGTATTAACATACCTTCACCGAACATATAATGTGCGTTGATCAGCATTGGAAACACATTGTTGTAACGATATTGCATACCGGTGAGCGTGGCTGTGCCCTGGGTATAGCTTCCGTAATCCATTTGTTCGTAGAAAACACTGTAAGCGAGGTTAATCCCGACAGATACAGAAGGAGCTACTTCTTTGTGAAATTCAAAAGTAAATCCACGTCCGCTGACATTTGAAGTATGATCTTTAAGTCCACCAAAAGGAATCCCAACGGTATACTGGAAAGAGGTAAAACTCTGTGCTGAAAGCTCATTTGTAATGAATACAAGCATCAGCAAACTCATTATTATAATCTTTTTCATGGTTCTGTCGATTTACTTTTTAAGATACTGCGATTGCTTAAATGCCTGATTGATTCCTTTGGTCATGCGGGTATTAAAGTCGGAAGTACTTCCTTCGAGCAATCCATTGATAACGAATACCCAGCTTACTCTTGCCTTATCGTTGGCACTGATATCGTTGGGATCTACCATGGCAACCACCAGACTACCGGTTGAATAACCTTCAACAACCGGGTAAGGATAGTACCAGCCACCCCCGGGATAATAACCACCATACCACCAGTCGTAATAATACCACCAGTCATAATAATAGTAAGTTGTAAGTTCGAAAGCCGAAGGAGCGATCAACACATCCGGTCTGTCAGCAATAGCTACTTCAGTCCAGCCATTATCAAGCATATTTTGTCTGATTTTAGCCAGCATCAGACTGGAATAGGCGATGTTAACGAAGTTAACACCCGTACCGTTGATTAAATCTTCATCGATTTTCAGAATTTTATCTGGCATAGCAAAGGTCTGCCTGGCCGTAAAATCATAATCCGGATCATAGTTGCTGTATACAAGATCATACTGATTAATGTAATCAGGTCCCTCAGGATAACACTGGGTCAGTAAGACCACCATCGCTGCAAGGGTAAATAGTTTAAATAATTTCATTTTGTTAGATTTGAATGAATTGAATTTGGTTTATCCTCTTTTTTTTGAACATCAAATGTAAAAGTTAGATTGTAGTAGTTTATGCAAAAGTAAAAAAAAGAGTCAGAATTATATCTGTTAATGAGTATTTTGTGTTAAAAAGCATGTCATTATTCTCAGAAAGTGAGATACTGTCACAAAGATTGAAATATAATCTATTCAGGTTGAGTGTAACTTGAAAATCTGGTCAGAATGCGGATTTACTTGAAATGATCATTAAGGTATCCGAAAATTGCTTTCTGGAATAATCATTTGTACTATGTGGAAATAAATCAATGACGAACGAAGTTGAAAACCACACTGATTTGATTCTGTTAAATGATAAATGTCGGTTTCCGTTTCAAAATCAGGCTTTACGGATTCTATCGATGCATTTCTAATTGGATTTTTCAATAAACGGGAAACTCAACATTAGCTGTAAACAATTGATACTGCTTGATCCGTAAGCTTCTGTTTTAATCACATTATTGAATCCAATATCATATCTAACTTTCAGATCAATTCCCTGACCAGGAATCACTTCCGGCAATGAGTACCCAACTTCAACAGGAAGACAGAAATACATTGAATTGAAATCTGATCTCCGATTCTCAACAATTTCAACATCGTTCTCCGATTGCGTAATTACTCCATTTACAATCTGATCGGCACTGGTAAGAAAACTAATTTGAGGACCGGCTGAAACGAAAAAATGCGGAGTGATTTTATACTGAAACATTATGGGAATATCGATATAATTCAGTTGAAGTCCATAAGTTGGATCGGTAATATTAATATATTCAAGTAGTGCTGGTGCTTTTCGTAAACTCCGCTGTGACAAAGGTTTAAATTCTGGAACAAAAGCCCATTTATCATTCAGTTTGAGGAAAGTGCCCAGGCCGAAATACAAACCGGGACGTGCTTTTGCTGGATCCAATCCATTGAAAGAAGCAAAATTCAAACCGGCATCTATACTTGTATGAAACTTTTCGGTTGCAATTTTGTCCCCAAAGATGAAAACCAACAAAGCTGCCTGGGCGTTGCAACGTGCTGAAATTAAATTAAGTATGAGAATAACTGAAAGGGTAAAAAGGGATAATCCCGATAAATGATTTTGTCTGGTTGATTGATTATTTTTTTCCATATAAAAAATTCTATTTATAAAATTAGCTTGTTGATTTTTCAAATGTACTGGTTTCTTAATTTCAATAACAGGAAAGGACAGTAAAAATGTGCTTTTTACACTGTTAGCGGGCTTACTTAATTAACTTGTTAGCGAAAATTTGGTTTCAATAATCAAGTATAAGTTTGAACCCAAATTAATCAGAAGGAGTCTCATTTATACTGAAAATCTGTTTTTTTGGGTTAACTCCGAATTAAAGTTAATGAGTATCGGGAAACATTAATATAACGTAGTGTTGTTTTTTTTCGTGTCAGCCTGAGTCCCGTATGTACGGGATCGAAGGCCTAATAAAGTATAATTTTCATATTCAAGACAACAAATCATGTTTCGATCCCGTACATACGGGACTCAACATGACAATATTCTTTACACTTACAAACGTTTGTTAATATTGACCGATACTCAATTTAAAGTTTGTTTGAAGTATGATAAATCATGCTGAATTACAAACTCTATGTCGATTATGCATTTTCAATGGGTATTTTGGGATAAAAAAAGCAATTATCCAGAATTCGGATAATTGCTTTTTCATCATAATTTTGGTTTTCTATTTTCTCAGGAAACCCTTTTTCTGCAATTCATATTTAACTGTATGAATGATCTGATCGATTGTCTTATCCAGACTTGTAGGATTCAATGTAGAGGTTGTCCCTGACCATAATAGTTTGCTTTCGGCAACTGAATACAGAATGGTCTCGATCAAAAAGGTTTTTTCTTCAATGAAATAGCCGGGAGTGTAGCTGTAATAACCATACCAACCACCATAATAACCGGTTCCGGGCGAATATTTGGTGCTCCTGTCAACATCAACCAGACGCATCAGGATGACGCCATCAAAACCGTCTTGTTTCAATTTTGCATCCACAAGCTTTTGGTCTTTTTCACCTGGTAACAGATAATTGTATGACTGAATGGCAACACCGGATTTTATCTCAGCGGCAATTTTATCTTCAATTATACGCTGTGTGGCTGCATCTTTAAATGGGGCTGCAATCAATACTTTGGTGAAAGCCTTGGTGGTTTTTGCATCGAACGAAGGATCTGACCAGCTTTTTTCGAGTTTGGTTCCAGGCGCACATGCAAACATGCTTGCAATCATACTTATTAGCAGGAGTTTTTTTAATTTCATGTTCTATTAATTGAATAAGTTAAATGACATAAGTAAAGTCTCTGTTTATCATTATTTGACTTTGAATATCAATCCACCGCTAAATCCGAATTGTACAAACGGAACACTGCCGCTTGCACCCACAGAAGTGCCACCACCGGAACTCCACCATAATCCGGCTCCAACATTCGTTACAGGGAAATAGAGGTTCGATTGCAAACGCAATCCAACCTTGTCTGTAAGAAAGAGTTTAAGCCCAGCATCCAAACCAAAAGCCAGTTTCTCGACGCTTGAATAAGTATCATTTCTCGAAGCAAATATCCCCAAACCGATATTCGCACCAGCATAAGGAATTAGCTTATCAGTTACCGGAAAAAGTCTGGATCCCCCAATCACAATATAATTGGAACTGGATGGATCAGAAATATCGAAGCCAAGATAATTGGAGTATGCATTTACTGTCATATCTGTTCTCATATAGGTCAGTTCAAATGCATTGTATTCACCTGCAACAATTGTCAGCGTTCCTCCGTAGGTAAATCCATCACCAATACGGGCATTCCCTCCATAAATATAAAATTTGTCGCCGAAATTGTATCCGGCAAAAGGAGTTATTTCAATACTCTGCGCCCGTGAACTTATTGCTACAGTGAACAGCAGAAAGCAAATCAGAATTATTTTTTTCATTTTCGTTAATGGTTTTATAGTTCATCAAATATTATTTCACCGGAATAACATTTATAATTATTTTTCAAGTACTTTATTTCATTTGAACATCATCGTTCAAATCAAAATTCTTAAAGAGATAACTGCTCAGTGAAAAATAAAATACATGCGATTCGAGTCCTGAATAAGGTTTAGCTCCCGTATTATCCACAAAATCCTGATTATGGAATTCGCTCATATAATATTTAAACTTCAGGTTAAGTCCGTATGGAAACTGAACACCAACAAGAAATCCGTGCTGAAATAAGGGTTGTCTGTCGCTGAACCAGCCCGTGATTTTATTGGTTTTATCACCACCCACGAAGGTCTTTTCCTTGTAAAGAAATGGAAGTTCAACCTCATAGCCTCCATAAATAAACATTTTATCGAGGTTTCCGATTTTAATTCCAAGCGGAACAGCCACATTGTAGGAACGGAATTTCTTTTTAATATCAGCTCCGCTTGATTCAGGATTTGGGTAATTGTCATAAATATACCCAACATTGCGCAAAGCCAATCCGGTGAACAAACCGATGTGTTGATTAAAATCGGCATTCAGCATCGACTGAAGGTTGAAAACAGGCGCCCATCTAATGGTAGAACTATTCGAATATCCATTGTGCTGAATATCAGCGAATGATAAGATCATTTCGCCTCCTGATGTAAAATAGCTTTTGGTTTGGCTTATGCCGGTTACTGCAATAAAAAGGCAGAAAACTGTTAAAATAAATGTGTTTCTCATAAAATCTGATTTATTGGTTTAACGTTGTTTTGGATAATTTTCTGATTTATCCCCGGTTTATGTTTCAAATTCAAACTCACCGGATCATAAATTCAAATACGAATATCCGGCAAAATTTGTTAAACAACAAAGTTTCTCAAAAAAAGTTTAAGAAATTCATGTAATGATATACATGATTGATTCTTCCCCAATAAGATTACATCCTTTATCGGAAAAAAGAAACAAAATTCAAAAATCTTCTTCTTAAATAAATGAAATCCAGAAATCGACCTAACAGCCTATATATCTTGATATTACAAGACGCTGGATCTCAGAAGTACCTTCCCCGATCTGAAGCAGTCGCTGGTCGCGGTAAAATCGTTCCACATCGTAATCTTTCATCAGACCATAACCACCATGAATCTGAACGGCTTCGTCGGCCACTTCTTTGGCGATTTCAGAACAATAGAGTTTCGACATGGCGGCTTCTTTTCCGTATGGACGCTTATTATCTTTCAGCCAGCAGGCTTTATACAACAGGTTTCTTGCCAGTTCAATCTTCATTGCCATATCAGCCAACTTGAATGCATTGATCTGGAATTTGGAAATCGGCTGACCAAATTGTTTTCGCTCTTTGGCGTAATTCAGGGCAAGTTCATAAGCTCCTTGTGCGGCTCCCAAACCCATGGCTGCAATTGAAAGACGCCCGGCATCGAGTGTCGAAAGCATGATTTTTGATCCCTGACCAACTTCGCCGAGTAAGTTTGAAACCGGAACATGGCAATCATCGAAAAAGAGTTCTGCAGTATCGGAGGCACGCCACATCATTTTGTTGTGCATGGCAACCTGACGGAAACCGGGCGTTCCACTATCTACAATAATCGTAGTAAAATGTTTGCTTCCATCTTCTTTGGTCGTAAATGCCTGAACCGTGCAACCAACACTAATTCTGGATGCTCCGTTGGTGATAAATATTTTCGATCCATTGATAACCCATTCGTTATCAATTAATTCAGCAGTTGTTTTGGAAGCGCGTGAGTCGGATCCGGCGCCCGGTTCGGTCAAACCGAAACTCCACAAAGCATCGCCCGAACAAAGCATGGGAAGATATTTCATCTTTTGCTCCTCGGTGCCATAGCTGTATATCGGCCCGATACCCAATGAATTATGTGCAGCAAGCGTGGCGCCCTGTGAACCGTCGATCCGTGCAATCTCCTCAACAGCAATGATATACGATAGTGTATCCAGACCCTGTCCGCCATATTTCTCGGGCAGATACATTCCAAAAAGGCCAAGTTCACCCATGCGTTTGGTCAGGGCAAACGAAAACTCTGCTTTTTCATCCAATTCGCGGGCAAGCGGTTTAATCTCGCGTTCAGCAAATTCGCGAACCGTTTCACGAATCATATTGTGCTCTTCAGAAAGGTCGTAATTCATAGCTTTGTAATTAATTATTCTTCAAAATCCTTTAAATGAACCAATTGCGTTTTAACATCCACCATTTCCCCCACTTTAACATTCACACTTTCAACCAAAGCGGATGAGGGAGAAACGATATTATTTTCCATTTTCATGGCTTCAACCACCAGCAAAACCGTTCCGCGTTGCACATGATCACCTTCGGCCACATGGATGCGGATGATTTTTCCGGGCATGGGCGAGAACAGGTTTCCTGCATCCGCTTCTTCGTTAACGGAATAATCGATCGTATTGTTCAACTGATCGTTGCGCGAAATACGAAATTCGTATCCATCAACAACGAGTTGACTTTCACCTTCGTCAGCAAAGGTGAAATATACTCTTGATGGCAAATTATCTACCTCAATATCAATTATTTCCGGGCTAAATGCAATCAGTTTTCCCTGATGAATCTGTCCGCTCAATTGAACTTTTATTGTATCTCTGCCATTCTCAAGCAATTCAACCGTCAATTGCCTATCCTCAATCATCATACTGAATGCCATTGAATGGCGCCAGTAACCAATTGATTTCCAGATATTGGTTGTGGTTTCCTGAGCAAATTTCCGTGATTGGAAAAGTAAATAAGCCAGAATGATTTTTGCTTCTGGGATTGCTGCTTTTTGGGCCAGCATGGAAGTTGTGGAAGCAAACAGGTGCTCGTCACAATATTTGGTATGTAACTTATTCGCTCTGAAATCAGGATGAGCAAGCAAATAGTTAAGATAGGAAATATTGGTGTGAATTCCCTGAATAACATAGTGCTGCAAAGCGTTTTCGAGCAAATGAATAGCTTCAACACGGTCCTTACCGAATGAGATCAGTTTACTGATCATCGGATCAAACTGACTCTGAATTTCAGTTGGCCGGTCCAGACTCTGATCAAGCCGGATTCCGTTGCCGGATGGGGTATGATACCTTGTGATACGGCCCGGCGATGGTATGAAATTCTGCATCGGATCTTCGGCATAAATGCGGCATTCGATAGCATGACCGGTCTGATGGATATCTTTTTGCTCAAAACGAAGCTTTTCTCCCTGTGCAATTCTGATTTGTTCTTCTACCAGGTCGATACCTGTAACCATTTCTGTAACAGGATGTTCAACCTGAATACGGGTGTTCATTTCCAGAAAATAAAACTGCAGTTTTTCATCCACCAGAAACTCAATGGTTCCTGCATTATGATAACCAATCTGTTGACAGATTTTCACCGCGGCTTCGCCCATTTTCAGGCGGACTTCGGGTGTGAGTGTAGGTGATGGTGATTCCTCGATGATTTTCTGGTAACGCCTCTGCACCGAACATTCACGCTCAAACAGATGCACAACATTTCCGTGATGATCGCACAGCACCTGAATCTCGATGTGACGCGGATTCACGATAAACTTTTCCACATATACCGAAGCATCGCCGAAATAGTTGAGTGCTTCGCGTGATGCGGCTTCCAAAACACCGGCAAGTTCCGATTGTTCGTGCACAATGCGCATTCCTTTTCCACC
>CAZVKW010000018.1:7026-12882 GCA_964627945.1 uncultured Lentimicrobiaceae bacterium | reverse complement strand
ATTTTTTCAATATTGAGATAGGTTTCCCGAAGTTCGCCACTGCCCAGACTATAGCTTTCATCGGCTTCCCTGACATGCAGCGCATCTGAATCAAGTTCATGAAACACAGCAATAGAAGTAATACCCAGACGACGAAGGCTGCGGATAATCCGTACCGTAATCTCGCCTCTATTGGCAATCAGTACTTTATGAATGGATTTATTTGTCATAGTTCGGTAAACCAGTCCGGTTTTCGTTTTTCAAAAAATGCATTAATACCTTCCTGACCTTCATGTCCGGCCCTTTGTGAGGCAATAATTCCGGCAGTATAGGATTTGATCTGTTCAATATCCAGTCGTTTTGAGAAAATTGTCCGGATCAGACGTTTCGTTTCAGCAACAGCTTCAGGAGCGGCCGAAAGGAACTGATTGCAATAAAATTCGAGGGTTTCTGATGCGTTTGCTGAGCTTACTACTTTGGTAACAAGGGAGAATTTCTCCGCCTCGTGCGCATCAAACCTACGACCGGTAAGCATCAGATCGCGGGCAGCCGTTTCGCCACAACGGGCAAGTACATAAGGAGAAATAGTTGCCGGTGATATGCCAATTTTGACTTCGCTGAACGAGAAAACAGTTGTTTCTTCGGCCAGGACCACATCACAGGCTGCAGCCAGACCATTGGCTCCGCCATAAACAGCGCCATGCAACAGAGCAATTACTGGTTTTTGGCATTCGTTCACGGTCTGAAAAAGGCTGGCAAGACGCAAAGCATCGATACGGTTTTCTTCTTCACCAAATCTGGCAATCTCCTGCATATAATGAAGATCAGCGCCGGCACAAAATGATTTTCCTTGACCGCGCAAAACGATCATGCGGGTGCTGTCATCCCCGGATGCCAATCTGAAAACATCTGTTAATTCGCTGATCATCTGAATATTCAATGCATTGTGCTTATCCGGACGATTGAGAAAAACTGTTAAAACTGAATGTTCAAGTTCAGTATGAATAGTGATGAATTGGTTCATATTTTACATTCTAAAAACTCCAAATTGCGGATCTGGATAAGGTTGATTCAAGGATGCTGCGATTCCCATGGCAATGACTTTGCGCGTATCGACCGGGTCGATGATTCCGTCGTCCCAAAGTCGTGCGGTGCTGTAATAGGCAGAACCTTCGCGTTCGTATTTTGCGAGAATGGCATTTCTGAGTTCATTTACTTCATTTTCAGGCATTTCCTGACCTTTTTCGCGGTATTGATCCTGCTTCACTGTCACCAGTACATTGGCAGCCTGTTCACCACCCATCACCGAAATCTTGGCATTCGGCCACATAAAAAGCAAGCGCGGACCGAAGGCTCTTCCGGCCATTCCGTAGTTCCCGGCACCAAACGAACCACCAATGATGATGGTGAATTTAGGAACATTGGCATTAGAAACAGCATGCACCATTTTGGCGCCATCTTTGGCAATTCCTCCCCTTTCGAAATCTTTCCCAACCATAAATCCGGTAATATTCTGCAGAAACACAAGCGGAATTTTACGGGCACAGCAGAGTTCGATAAAATGCGTGACCTTGAGTGCGGATTCAGAGAAAAGCACCCCGAAATTGGCAATAATTCCAACCGGGAAACCCATGATATTGGCAAATCCGGTCACGACTGTGGTAGCATACCGGGCTTTAAATTCCTGAAATTCACTGCCATCAACCATACGCATGATGATTTCATGCGGATCGAGACTCTTGCGCAAATCCATGGGGGCCAATCCATAAAGCTCCTGTGGATCGTACAATGGTTCGCGAATTACTCTTGTGTCAAGTAGCTGTCGTTGAGCAGGTTTAAGGGTTTCGAAAATATTCCTGCAAATCTGAATGGCATGTGTATCGTTTTCGGCCAGATGATCGGCAACACCGGAAATGGCGGTATGAACCTCGGCTCCTCCCAGATCTTCGGCTGTAACCTCCTCACCTGTAGCGGCTTTCACAAGTGGTGGTCCTCCCAGAAAAATCGTTCCCTGATTGCGTACGATGATCGTTTCATCGCTCATAGCCGGAACATAAGCGCCACCAGCCGTGCAGGAACCCATCACCAGGGCAATCTGGGGAAGTCCCATTGCCGACATTCTGGCCTGATTATAGAAAAAGCGGCCAAAATGATCCCTGTCAGGAAAAACGGTATCCTGTTCGGGTAAAAAAGCTCCGCCCGAATCGACGAGATAAACGCAAGGTAAATGGTTTTCCATGGCTATCTCCTGTGCCCGCAGATGTTTCTTGATTGTAAACTGCATATAGGTTCCACCCTTTACAGTTGCATCGTTGGCAATAATCACCGTTTCACGGCCGTGAATAATGCCGATTCCGGTTACAATTCCTGCTGAGGGAAAACCATTGTTATACAGATTATAAGCGGCGAGAGGCGAAAGTTCGAGAAATGGTGTATTCGGATCTATCAGCAGATCAATGCGTTCGCGTGCTGTTAGTTTATTGCGCTCCTTGTGTTTTTTGAGCGCATCATCACTTCCTCCTTTTGTAACAGAGCGCTGAACGGATTTAAACTCACTCAGCAATTTCTGAAAGGCCTCACGATTTTGAAGAAAGTCGGCCGATTGGGTGTCTATTTTCGATTTGAGGGTATACAAAGTACTGGTTTTTAATAAATTGATACTCTTTAACAAATGGATGGGGTCGAAACCTAAATACGACCGTTGAAGTGTAAAGTTATACAAATATGAAGCGAATTGTCCTTCTTTACCGAAAGTTTTGAAGCCTAAAACCTGGCAGGCTTATTATACAATTGTTTAATAATTGATAATCAGTTTATTATTCCTCAACCGATTGCGGAATTAATTCTAACGGAATAACATAGGATTTGGTAAATATATGATTTTTAATGTAATTTTGAGACAAGCATTCAACGTCCTGATAATCAAAGATTAGTCAAACCATAAAATACAAATAGAATGTCGACTTACCATGATCGCATAAACCCGCTATCAGCTATAAAAAGCCGAGGGAATCATTCATCCCGTTTCGGGTTCGGAAACATCAGAAATTTCCTAATTCTGATTGCATTAACATTATGTATCAGTACAACTTATGCTCAGATTTATGAGCCGGAAGGATTAAATCTTCCTGGTCTTTGGAACGGCTGGACCAACCCGCCAGTGAATAATCTCGCTTTGGCGAGTTATACACAGGTTCCGGGGGGTAGAGTGACCAAAATCATCTCAACCAGCATTCGCTGGCAGACTATTTTCAGTGTTGCAGCTAGTGGAGCTGATGTTGTTGGTGGAACGTATCCCTGGTTATTTACCAGCGGCCCAACAGGAAATCCATGGGCAAATAAATGGGCTGGGGTGACGGTTGTAAAAAATACACTTCAATCATATACATACAATACCGGTGCAGATAATTCAATTACAGTTTCCAACGGCAAGTGGTATACCATGAACTGGAATGATAATGGCTATGCCAATTCACAGGCCATTTTTATGGAAACCACCAACCAACCCGTGGTTTTGAATACGGTGAGTGTTCCGGCAAATGTGTATGAAAACACACCTGTTACAATCAATCTGACGGTGAGCGCAAGCCCATCAACGGAAGAGATTTTCTATCTGCGCTATACTACTGATTTGTGGACTACATCGGGTCTGTTGACCTTTACGATGACCGGAACCAGCGGTACTGTCAACATTCCGGGTCAAAGTGCAGGAACCCGCATTGATTATTATGCATTCAGCAGTACGGTAAGCAGTATCACAGGCAATTACGATCTGTTTAACATCAGAACAAACAATAATGCAGGCGCTAATTATCATTACAATGTCGGTTCTACGCCATTTATCGCATTTGCCAATCTGAACAATCCTGAAAGCGGCAATATCCAGCCGGGAAATGATTTCGAAGTAAGTGCATTGGTTTATGCCGAAAATATTACAGATGCAGATGGTCAGGGAGCCGGCATTCAGGCATGGATCGGATACAGCACAACCAATACGAATCCTTCTACCTGGACAAACTGGGTTTTGGCCACCTACGATTCGGATGACGATGACAATGATGAGTATATAGGCAATATCGGTACCTTAATCAACACTGAAGGAACGTATTATTATGCTTCCAGATTCCAATATCTGAGTCAGGCTTATGTTTATGGAGGATACTCCGGTACCGGTGGTGGATTCTGGAACGGAACTTCCAATATTTCAGGTATTCTTACTGTGAGTAATATTCCACCACCTGATCCGGTAATCGGTTTTGCCAATCTTCAGTGGCCGGGTTCAGGAGCCATCGAATTGGGAACAGATTTCAATGTGTATGCGCAGGCGTGGATTGAAGATGTTACTATCGAAGCAGGTCAAACAGCTGATTTACAGGCATGGATCGGATACAGCACCACCGATTCAGATCCTTCAACATGGACAAACTGGTTGCCGGCTACATTCAATACCGATGCCGGAAATAATGATGAGTTTATGTCGAATCTGGGTGCAGCAATCGTAGCAGAAGGAACTTATTATTATGCTTCCCGATTCCAATATCTTGCCCAGGAATATGTTTATGGCGGTTTTTCGTCAGCAGGTGGCGGATTCTGGGATGGAACGACCAACGAAAGTGGAGTTCTGACCGTAACACTTATCCCTCCACCCGATCCCGAAATCAGTTTTGCCAACCTGCAGTGGCCGGCCACGGGTGAAATTGAACCCGGAGGTGAATTTAATGTTTACGCTCAGGCTTATATCGAAAATATAACGAATCAGGCTGGACAGGCAACAGGATTACAATCCTGGATTGGTTACAGCACAAGCAATTCCGATCCATCAAGCTGGACCAACTGGCTGCCGGCAACATTCAACAACGATGCTGGAAGTAATGACGAGTTTTTAGCTAATCTGGGTGCTGCCATGATGACAGAAGGAACTTTTTACTATGCATCACGATTCCGGTATCTTGCACAGGATTATGTGTATGGTGGATTTTCCGCAACTGGTGGTGGTTTCTGGGATGGAACCAATAATATCAATGGCGTACTGACAGTTGCCATTCCTCCTCCTCCGGAAATCGGCTTCGCAAGTCTGCATTGGCCCGGAAGCGGTGCTATTGAGCCCGGAAGCAATTTCACGGTATTTTCTCAGGCTTGGATTGAAGATATTACTCTTGAGCCCGGACAAACAACAGGACTTCAGTCATGGATCGGTTACAGCGCATCAAATTCAAATCCTTCGACATGGACAAACTGGCTGCCCGCAACATTCAATACGGATGACGGAAACAATGATGAATTTCTGGCAAACTTAGGCGCTGCGATGAATACTGTTGGAACCTACTATTATGCAACTCGTTTTCAATATCTTGCACAGAATTATGTGTATGGAGGATTCTCTGAAACCGGAGGCGGTTTCTGGGACGGGACTGACAATATCAGCGGTGTTCTGACGGTAACAAATACTCCACCTGAACCTGAAATCACTTTTGCCAATCTGCAATGGCCTCCAACAGCAACTATTATAACCGGGATGCCGACTGATATTTATGGACAGGTTCTTGCTACAGCTGTCAATCTTGATCAGAATGGCTACGAAGGATTGCAGGTTTGGATTGGTTATAGTGACCAAAATACCAATCCTGAAACATGGACAAACTGGTACTCAGCAGTTTATGATGGAATAAGTGAATATACCGAACGTCCGGAATATTTAGGTCAGATCGGTGAAGATATTCTGGTGACCGGAACCTATTACTATGCAGTACGTTACCAATTGAATAGCGAAGCATACCTTTTTGGCGGATATTCAGAAGCTGAAGGCGGTTTTTGGGATGGAACCAATAATATCAGCGGGGTTTTAACAGTGGTATTACCTCCTGAGCCGGAAATTGG
>CAZVKW010000018.1:0-6926 GCA_964627945.1 uncultured Lentimicrobiaceae bacterium | reverse complement strand
TCTTCAATCCCAAGCGAGGGAACCTGGTACTATGCAGCTCGTTTTCAATATCTTGAACAGGAATTTGTTTATGGTGGCTATTCGGCTATCGGAGGCGGTTTCTGGGACGGGACGGATAATGTAAGCGGTATTCTGATGGTAGAAGATATCCTCGTACTATATCCGGTTTCATTTACGGTTACAGATGCAACCGAAACATATATGAATCTGAAGTTTAAAGGTGATATGACAAATTGGGTTCCGGTTTCACTTGACCAAAACGGATTTATCTGGACAACATCTTTGGATCTGGTTCCCGGAACATATAAATGGGGCGTGATTGAAGACGATGGATCACCCGGCGGAATCTGGTTGTTGGAAAATGATACTCTTCAGGTATTTGTTGATTCAGACGGAATTATTACCGGCGATACGAGTGTTGTGATTACCTGGGTCGGACAGGAGGAACTTTCTGCCCGGACAAACATTTTCCCGAATCCAACACTCAACAGCATCAGAATAGAATGGCAGGATGCGAAATCAGAAACAAAAATTTACATCCTGAATACTCATGGAGAATTGATTCAGATGCATCAAACCCATGCCAACAGTCTGCTGATCAACCTATCATCATTACCGGCAGGGAATTATTATGTGATGCTCCGGCAAGGAAATAAACAAATGATCAAAAGAGTAACCAAGCAATAAATATCAAAAACTCATCAATCAACGTATAATTTCCAAATCTAATCACATGAATTTCAAATATTTACTTACGGGAAACACCGAAAAATTCAGATCTGCCTTATGGATCTGCCTGCTAACTTTAATCTTCGGTTTAAACTCCTGGGATTCAGGATTGAAGGCGCAGATTTACGAGCCGGAAGGCCTGAATATGCCAGGCCTCTGGAATAGCTGGACCAATCCTCCAACGAATAATCTGGCTTTGGCTTCTGCAACACAGGTAACAGACGGACGAGTGACCAAAATCAATGTTGGAACCACGCGATGGCAGACAATATTTTCAGTCGCCGCCACGGGGGCAGATATTCTGCCTGGAACTTATGCATGGTTATTTACAAGCGGACCAGAAGCTACTCCCTTTAACAACAAATGGAGCGGAGTGACCGTAAGCATGAATAGTTTGCAAACTTATACCTATCAATCGTCTACTGATAACAGCGCCACCCTTGTTGCTAATAAATGGTACACCATGAATTGGGAAGACCTTGGATATGCAAACACCCGTGCCATTTTCATGCAAACCTCTGCTGAGCCGGTCGAAATTTTGACTGTTTCTACTCCGACGAATGTTCAACCTAATCAGGCGGTAACAATCAACATCACGACAGATCAAATTAAATCTGCCGAAGAATTACTCTATATCCGTTATACAAGCACCGGTTGGAACACCTCAAGTCTGGCTCCGATCAGCATGAATGGGACTAGTGGAATCGCTACCATTCCGGGTCAGGAAACAGGAAGCACCGTTGAATATTACGCTTTGAGCACAACAGTAAGCGGAATAACTGCCGATTATGATTTGTATACCATCCGCTACAACAACAACGCCGACGAAAATTATACCTACACAGTTGAAGGAACACAGCCTGCCGAAATTGGCTGGGCAAATCTGCAGTGGCCGGGCACAGGAAACATAGAGCCTTTGCAGGAATTTAATGTTTATGCGCAGGTATATGTCGAAGGAATCACAGATCAAACAGGTCAGGGTGCTGGAATTCAGGCATGGATTGGCTATAGCTTAACTAATTCTAATCCAACAACATGGACAAACTGGGTTCTGGCAGATTTCAGTATGGATGCCGGCAACAACGACGAATATCTGGCCAATATCGGTGCAGCACTCACCGAAAACGGAACCTATTATTATGCAAGCCGCTTCAAACTTGATGATCAATCCTATGTTTACGGAGGATTTTCCGAAGCAGGTGGTGGTTTCTGGGATGGAACTGCAAATATCTCCGGTGTGCTCAATGTACTCGACCTCCCAGATCCGGTAATCGGATGGGTTAATCTGCAATATCCTGACACCGGAAGCACTCCTCTCGGACAGGATTATTTGGTTTATGCACAGGTTTATGCGGCAAATATCACGCCCGGAGAAGGCCAGGGGGCTGATATTCAGGCTTGGATTGGATACAGTACCGAAAATACCGATCCATCAACCTGGACAAACTGGGTGCCGTCAAGTTACAATTTGAGTAGCGGTGATAATGATGAATATCTGGCCAATCTTGGAAGTGCCATCACCGAAACAGGTGAATATTATTACGCTTCACGTTTCCAACTGCTCGATCAGGAATACGTTTACGGAGGTTTTAACGAAACAGGAGGCGGTTTCTGGGATGGAACTATCAATGTTTCCGGCCTTTTGACAGTGACCGAGCCGCTGGAAACATTCGCAGTGAATTTTACAGTTACAGATGCTACGCAAACCTATACAAACCTCAAATTCAAAGGGCAAATGACCAACTGGGACACCGTCGCAATGACCAACAACAACCATATCTGGACATTAACTCTTCCTGTTCCGGCCGGAAACTGGGAATGGGGCGTGATTGAAGCAGACGGTTCACCCGATGGCATCTGGCTCATCGAAGGAAATAACCTCTTGGTAAGTGTTGCCGGCGATGGTACAATTACTGGTGATACCACCTATACTGTGACATTTGTCGGATTGAATGAAATGAACCAAAGCAGCAGATTCTATCCAAACCCATTCAGTGATCAGTTGAATATCGAAACCAACGAAGCAAGCGAAGCCGTTTTGCTTGATCAGGCCGGACGCATTGTATGGATGCAATCACTCAATGCAGGAAAATTCAGTTTGCCAACTAGTTCGCTATCGAAAGGAACTTATGTACTTCGTCTGAAAACAACGAAAACCGTTTATAATCAGATTCTGATTCGTCAATAAAGATTCATAGATCATTCATACCTCATCAAATAACTTCACTGCTTAAATGTCACTCTATGAAACTTATTGATTTACAAATCCTTAAAAAACAATCTGTCTTGATTGTGTTCATGTTGATGCTTTGTGGAAGCTCATTTTCGAAAATCCAGGCACAAATTTACGAACCCGACGGATTGCGCATGCCGGGCGACTGGAATGCCTGGGCCAACACTCCCGGAATGGGTGGAGATTTCGATCTTCAGAAAATATCCAGCGGAACAGCCCGTTGGGTCACTGATTTTCAATATACTGGAACTACCGGTGCACAGCAGTTTAAATTTGTAAGCACATCTTTTGGGAATGAATGGGGAAATCAATGGGCCGGAAATGCCAATGTTTTGCCCAACGAAAGCGGTTCGTATACTTACGGAACACCTTCCGATCCGAATAACAGCATCCAGATGGTACAAAACCACTGGTATAAAGTAATCTGGACCGACAATGGCTATGCGAATACAAATGCTATTTTTTTAGAAACAGCTTCAGTGCCGGTAAGCATTTCTCAGGTGAGTCAGAATCCTGTATTGGTCAGCAATATGGTTCCTGTAAGCGTAAGTGCTTCTTTATCAGCTAATCCATCGTCTTCTGAACATTTCTTTCTGGTATATACCACCAATAGCTGGACAACTGCCAATCTGATGAATATGACTATAAGTGGAACTAGTATTTCCGCAAACATTCCGGGTCAGGTATCCCAGACGACAGTTGAATATTATTTGTTCAGCAGCACAATTTCTATTCCCACCAATCCATACGATCTTTTGAGTCTGGTTCAGAACGACAACAACGGAAATTTCTATTCTTATATCGTTGATCAGGTTTTCGATTGCGGAGCCCATCTGGGTCTGATAACTTCCGAGCCTGCTTTTCCACTTGAAGGACAAGAACTTACGATATATTTTAACGCAGCCTATGGCAATGGCGGATTGTTCGATTATACAGGCGATGTGTATGTGCATACTGGTGTGATTACGAATCTGAGTGTAAATTCATCCGATTGGAAATATGTAAAAACCGATTGGGGAGAAAACACCCCTGAAACAAAATTTACCCGTATTGAAGACAATCTTTATAGTCTGACAATCAGTGATATCCGTCAGTATTACGGTGTTCCGTCCAGCGAACAGATTCTCAAACTGGCCTTCGTATTTCGAAGTGATATTGAACAACCCGGTGGCTATTATCTCGAACATAAAAATGCCGATGGTTCAGATATTTTCGCTGATGTTTACGTTCCGGCATTGAATGTGAAAATTCTGAATCCGTCACGCCGTGAGCCATTGGTGAGTCCAAACACCGTAATTCCGGTTTGTGTGGAAGCTCTTCAGAACAATCAGATCGCTTTGTATCTCGATAATACACTTCTGACCACTGAAACCGGCTCATCGGTTTCCTATCCGCTTATTGTTCAGTCACTTCCTTCCGGATCGCATTGGATCAAAGCTATTGCAAGCGGAAATACCGGTCAGGCACGCGATTCGGTGCAAATTTATCTGCGCGGACCTGTTGTTGTTCAGGAACTTCCGGCCGGACTAACCAACGGGGTGAATTATATTGACAACACAACTGTTACTTTGGTGCTGTCCGATCCTGCCGGACAAAAAAGTTTCGCATTTGCGATTGGTGATTATAGCGACTGGCTTCCGAACGATGCCAATTATATGAAACGTACGCCCGATGGAAAACATTACTGGGTCACGCTCAACGGACTCGAATCAGGCGAAGAATATGCTTATCAGTATTTTATTGATGGAAATCTGAAGATTGCAGATGCTTACAGTGAAAAAATCCTCGATCCTTGGAACGACCGCTGGATCCCGGTGACTACTTATCCAAATCTGAAATCATATCCTTTCGATAAAACAATCGGTGTTGTGAGTTCATTCCAGACCAATCAGCCTGCGTTTGACTGGCAGATACCTGATTTTACACCTGAAGCCATAAACGCAACACAATCAGACCTTTTCGTGTATGAATTACTCGTTCGTGATTTTGTAGAATCAAGATCTGTGGCCGAAGTGCAGACAAAACTTGATTATCTGCAAAGTCTTGGCGTAAACGCGATTGAACTGATGCCAGTGATTGAATTCGACGGCAATGAAAGCTGGGGATATGCGCCCAATTTCTCCATGGCAACCGATAAATATTACGGAACAAAAGAAGCCTACAAACAACTGATCGATGCCTGTCACGAGCGGGGAATTGCGGTAATCCTCGATATTGTAACAAACCATGCTTATGGTTTAAATCCGATGGTACAAATGTATTTCGATGCCGAAAACGATCACCCTTCGGCAAACAATCCATGGTTGAATGTTGTAGCGACACATCCTTACAGCGTCGGTTACGATTTCAACCACGAAAGTCCGTACACACGGCAATTTTTCAAGGATGTTTACAAATACTGGATCACAGAATTCAAAGTTGACGGATTCCGTTTAGACCTTTCGAAAGGTCTCACACAAACCAATTCAGGCGATGACGTTTCGGCCTGGAGTCAATACGATCAGAGCCGCATCAACATTCTCACTGATTATTACAATTATATCAAATCCGTTGATCCGGATACCTATGTTATCCTCGAGCATCTGGCCAACAACGATGAAGAAACTGTGCTCGCAAATACCGGAATGCTGCTTTGGAGCGCCATGCACGATCATTACAAACAGATCGGCATGGGCTGGACCGACAATTCTGATCTCGGTTGGGCCTTTCATGGCAATCGTGGCTGGGCCTATCCCAACCTGATGGATTATATGGAAAATCATGATGAGGAGCGACTGATGTTCGAAGCTTTGTCTTATGGAAACAGCAATGGTGATTATAACATCAAGGACAGCCTGACCGCGGTGCGTCATCAGGAACAGGCTTTTGCACTATTTATGGGGATTCCGGGTCCGAAAATGATTTGGGAATTTCAGGAAATGGGCTACGATTACAGCATTATGTATGGTGGTGATCGATTGGCGAATAAACCTCCACGATGGGATTATCTGAACAATGAAACACGTGAACACCTGAGCCGGATTGTTGGTGGAATGGCCACTTTGCGCAAGACAGACGCTTTCCGGATGGGAAGTTTCTCCTCAGATTTATCCGGAACGGGTAAACGCATTTGGATCACCCACAGCAGCATGGATGTGGTAATTGCAGCCAACATTGGTGCATCCGGTTTCGATATGACACCCGGATTCACAAAAACAGGAGTCTGGTACGACTACTTTACCGGCGAATCGATGAATGTTACCGATGCAGCTGGTCACAGTATTTATTTTGAACCAGGCGATTACCATGTTTTCACCTCGGTGCATATGGATGCACCCTTTAACCATCTGGCAGTAAAAGTGATCGAAAAGGTGGGTGGCAATGCCATTGCGCAAGCAAAAGTGACACTCAATAACTTAGCCGAACGCATGACTGACAACAGTGGTGATGCCAACTTTCTGGCTCCACCGCAACCGTTTGCGATAAAAGTTGAAAAATTCGGTTTTTTGCCACAAACAGTCACCCAAACACTCACGAGTGATCTGCAACTCACCATCGTGCTTGAAGTTGATATGAGTGCCACCCCCGAAAACGAAGCCCTGACTCAGGTGAAAGTATTTCCGAACCCAAGTTCTGGAGTATGCACGATAGAAAACGCAAAAGACTGTTTATTAAGTATTTACGATATTCATGGTCAATGCCTCAGACAGGAAAATGTGACGGAAAACCTGCACTGGATTAATCTATCAGGTCTTAAAAATGGAGTGTACATTTTGCATCTTCAAAACCATTCAGGACGCCGTACTATGCGACTGATAATACGATAGTTGTCATCTTTTACAAAAGATAGATTTTAATAATATAGGAATCTTATTAAATTAGCACAAACAAATTATTTACCCGCTAAATGATAAACAAATGAAACAAAATCTACTTACAAGTTTCTTTGGCTTCGTATTGTTGGCTTTCATCTGTTTGATGACCC
>CAZVKW010000017.1:5495-33641 GCA_964627945.1 uncultured Lentimicrobiaceae bacterium | reverse complement strand
GGATAAATCACCAGATCAGAAGTTCTTTCTTCCTGAATTGCCGAGCAATCTTCCACAGCAATTACTTCGTCCAGCGTAAACGAATTTTCCGAAACTCCGTCAGAAACTGTCAGACTTACGCCGTAAACTCCTTCATTTTCGTAAGTTACCGTCGGATTCGGACCATCGAAAACATCCGGACTTCCGCCTTCAAAAGTCCAGTGCCAGCTTATTGGTTCGCCACCGCAGGCAGGCTCAAAATGAACCAGCGATCCTTTGCAGATATTCCGGGTATCTGAACTGAAATTCGCGGCAAGCGGATGAATGCTGTAACCTAAGAATGTCAGATAGCGGTATAACAATTCTTTCCGGTCGGGACTCTCAAACGGAAAGAAACCATCGAAATTGATGCTCGATGCAATGGTTCGGTAAATGCCGGCATCGTTGGCCACTGTGAAATTCAATCCGCTGTTTTTGTCGGTCAGCCAGGGAACAGCAGTTTCAAGGGGCAAAAGATTCAATATATAGGTCGCGATACCACGATAATCGAACTGGATTCCTTCGAGCGGTGTATCAGGGCGACCAACAATCGTATCAGGATGAAAATCAATAGCATCGAGCCCGTAATTTATTTTCAGCCGGGATCTCAGCATCGAATTTGTCATAAAATAAAAACCTGCTTCGGCATACAATTTCCCACCCTGATCCAGAAAATCAACAAGCAAACTATCTTCGGATGGTGTTAAATAATAGGTGGTTGTGCCATATCCAAATGACAGAAATGCAATATCATATGTAAATATTCCCTCGTCCAGAGCTTCGAAACGATCAAAGTTGGTATTCATGGCTTCGAAACTGCCAGCCAGAGCCGCCATGGTATTGTGGTGTTTTGATAAATCATACATGACAATGGGAGCTTGTCCTACTTCAAGTTCAAATTTTCTGCTGAGCAGTAAGCTATCTGATTTGTAAATATCCACCATAATATGTAAAAGTCTTCCTTCCGGAATCTCTGTATTGATCTGTATTACAGGCGATAATGTGAAAACTCCGTATCCGTTCAGTTCACAGTTTTCATAAACAAAAGGTCCCGAAATACCAACAAAAGGATCATCAACCGAAAACTTTACCGTAAATGGCCCATCAGGCACTTTGCCAAAATTGCAGAATTTAAAGATTAAGGAAGCCTTTTCTCCGGCTTCAAGCTGGTTGTTGTTTCCGTCGGTTATGCGGGGTGACATCACATCGATCACGGACATATCGACCTGAAACGTGCTGAAATGGTGAAAAAAATTACCGGCTGTTGTTGCTGTGACATCAATCCCTGCAGTTTGCGGACGACTGACAGAATCGCTGATCTGAAGACTGAAATCACTGTCAATCAATCGGTTTTGACCGGGTAGTAAATTAAAAACGCCGAAATCATTTCCCAGAATCGTGCAGTTCAGACTGGTCGATCTGACATCCATCATGATATCACGAATGGTGTCATTTCCATGATTGATCACTTCGATCAGAAGCGGTGTTACATCTCCGGGCTGAATCAAAATTAATAAATCTGTCGGACGAACACGAATTTCTATTCCGGAGGTCAAAACGATAGTCTTTTCTTTGAAAAGTCGCTGTGAATCAACGGCTTGCACAATAATTTTATCCGAATAATCCTGTTCTCCGGTATGCACAGAAAGCACACCATCGATGCTCATCGAAAGAGATTGGGGAACATCAGAAGGAGTAAAACAAATCACATCACCCTCGGCTGGAACAATCCCTGATTTTCTGCTGATCAGGGTATTATCGGGCGTTCCGTCGCCGAGTCCTATTACCGGAATCAGGCTGGTTTGTGCGCTGATAGGTCCGTAATGATGTCTGATTCGGCCGTCGGGATACAGGGTAGTCGAAAACATCACAGTCCCGTTTCCTTCGTTGGCTGATGTTCTCCAGTAAAACACCGTACTATCAGGATAACTGCTGTAGGAGATATTGTCTTCAACGCCTATTTCTCCCATATCGTGGTTCATATAACCTGAAATCGCCCTGATCTGATGCAGGTAGTTTTCGTCAAAAAGCAGATAATAATAGGGCATATCCTGCTTATCGAAAAGGATATAGCCATTCACATGCATATAGAGGGTGTCGTAATTTTTGCCAAAAAACGGAAAACTAAACGGTAGTGGCACTTCAGCGAAACCGGAAAGTATGCCATCAGGATGTAGGACGGTTCCTGTTATCGGAGTATAGTTCGTATGACTTTCGGATTCGTGAAAGATTTGTTTCAACTTCCAGGAATAGGGAGGAAATCCGCCTGAAGCCGTAAACTGGAAGGCCGTATCGCTTCCTGATGAAACACAAAATGGCCCATCAGGCTGTAAGTCAATTGGATTGTTTGGAGTATCAACAAAAACAGAAGCAACAGTTCTCTTATTATTCGAAATACCAAGCGGAGTATCCGTGCTTTGAAACTCGACGGCTTCCTGATCGGTATAACTCAGAACAGAAAAGTCAAGAATAGAACCAAAACCCTTTTCATTCGGATCGTTTTCGTCTACCATCAGAAATATCCGGTAAGGAGCATTGTTTTCAATATAACTGAGCAAAGGTGTAATATCCAGTCCCAGCTCAAGCCTTTCACCATCCGTATTATTGATTCCGGTCATCGCATAATCACCGCCCTGATAATTGAAAATAGGAAATGAAAGAAAATGATCAGGATAGTATTGACTTGTATCCGTTGCGATACCCGCCAGCAGTTTGATTCGTCCTCTTTTGTTGTATTGTACTGTTGCTTTGATAGTTAAAAGAGGTTTTGAAACCGTATCCGGAAACACAATATGTACTGAATTGTTCCATATTCCACCTTCGCGGTATTTCAAGGCCAGGGTACGGTACAACATATAACAATAGCCCGAATCGGCCCAGACGGTCCCATAGGAATTAATGAACTTGAGTCCGCCGATTTCCCAGTCACGCATATCCACCAAAGTGTCGCCGGTAATATCGAGATTGTTGGTATACAATCCGTCGCCATTCACATCGTAACGGATTGAGTCGTTGTAGCCTACAATTGTCAATGCATGAGATGCCGGATCTAAAAAACTAATCTCGACATATTTACCTGCTTCAGGAGTCCCATCCGGAAGCAATGGTGGATTGTAAGGCAATCCTGTTCCAAAGCTGGCGACTCCGCCAACATTGGAGCCTTCCAGATGATCAAATAACCAGTGTTTTAACACAAGTAAACCTTCTGGTGTGCCGACATAAATTGAATTGGCTCCTAAAATACGGTTATGCATGGCCTGCAAATATCCATCGTAATTACTCATCCAGTAATAATGATCTCTGATTTCACCATAAACACTAACTGTCGGATTACCAACATCATGCATAAGATCGAAAGTATGAAAATAACTTACGCCTTCGCCATAATAAGGCTCGGTGGCGTTCATGAAATTCCAGGCAAAATGATCGGGATACTGGTTTATATTGGTGTCGGACGGAAGATTCCGCAAGCGGTTTACTTCATAACAATAATTATATAAAATGGTAGATGCCTGCTGGCAGGATGCGCTTTCTTCCTGATGATACACCGGTCGCAAAAATGGCTGTTTTGAATTATCAGCAATGGCTGGCAAGGCCATTTCCCTGCTTTCCGAACTTAGAAAAAGTTGAGGATAATCGGGAAACTCCTGTCCGGCTTGCATGCTTCGTTCCGTGCTTGCCGAACGGCTGATTTTTGACTGGTGTTGAGCATTGTTTTCCTGACTGAAACCGTTTAGTATCAGAATAATCAGAAATAAGGTGAAAGCAAACTTTTTCATACTACAGAACAAAAATTCAATCATCGACAATTCCTTGAAAACCAGTCATAAGAGTGCAAGCCTGACTAATGATCAATTTGGATAATCAAATGTACGAACAGAATTAGCACAGAACGAAAATATCCTTGATCCTGAAATGATCAAAATGCCAGAAATTCTGATCACCGCTTTCCGCAGACGCTTGCATCTTTGTTTGATATGCGCAAAAGGAAGAATTAAATACGCGATTTACATTGCTTTGTTCTTGTTTGTCGAATAGTTTTGTATCGTCGAAGAACAGTTTAATGGTTGGATTTCATAAATAATTCCATAATACTGTATTTCATAAATGAACGGAATTCCTGCCCGAATAGCGTATTCCGAAAAAGAGGCGGACAAACAGTATCAATTTAATGCCAGATCAAATGCAATACAAAACTTATCGCACGAACAACATCAGTATTTTGCAGCATGGTTATGATCCCGATGAATTTATCCGACGTCGTGAACATATGCCTGTCTTCATTTATCCGAATGCCGACGAAGCATCGCTTGCCATTTCAGTCGAAATCGCAGACCTGATCAGACAGCGGCAAAAAGAAGGGAAAAACTGTGTGCTTGGACTTGCTACCGGCTCTTCTCCAATCAAAGTATATGAAGATCTGGTCAGGATGCATCAGAAGGAAGGCCTGAGTTTTAAAAACGTAATAACCTTCAATCTCGATGAGTATTACCCTATTCACCCTGATTCGCTGCAGAGTTACAACCGTTTCATGCGTGAATACCTTTTCAACCACATCGATATTTTGCCCGAGAACGTTCATATTCCGGATGGTACGGTTCCGAAGGAACAGATAAAAGAATACTGTCTGAATTATGAGCGGATGATTGAAGAAAGTGGAGGTGTTGATATTCAGCTGCTTGGAATTGGACGAACCGGACATATTGGTTTTAACGAACCCGGTTCGCACCTCAATTCCCCAACGCGTATCATTACACTTGATCATATTACGAGAACCGATGCTGCCAGTGATTTCTTTGGTGAGGAGAATGTACCTCGCATGGCGATAACCATGGGGGTCGGCAGCATCATGAGATCGAAGAAAATCGTTCTCATGGCATGGGGAGAAGGAAAGGCACCCATTATCCGGAAAGCGGTAGAAGATGATGTAACCGACAATGTACCAACAACATATCTGCAATATCATGCCCAAACCCGGGTTATTCTCGATCAGGCAGCTGCCGCCGAACTCACCCGTGTAAAAACCCCATGGCTGGTCGGTTCCTGCACATGGAATGATCATTTGGTGCGCAAAGCCGTTGTATGGCTCTGTCAGAAACAGGAAAAGCCCATTTTAAAACTCACCGACCGCGACTATAACGACAACGGGATGAGCGATCTTGTTGCGGCTCAAGGACCTTCTAACAAAATCAATATCAGGGTTTTCAATGATTTGCAGCACACCATCACCGGCTGGCCGGGTGGTAAACCGGGTGCTGATGACACAACCCGACCCGAAAGAGCTTTGCCTTATCCAAAAAAAGTGATTGTTTTCAGTCCACACCCCGACGATGATGTGATCTCGATGGGGGGAACACTAGCCCGTCTGGTCGAGCAGGGTCATATTGTTCATACAGCCTATCAGACCTCGGGTAATATTGCGGTGTTTGACGACGATGTGCTTCGTTTCCTTGATTTTACGCGGGAATACAAAAAGATTTATCAGTTGGATTGTGTTGATGCCGAGAAGATTTTCTTAAACACACAGGATTTTTTCCTGAACAAAAAGCCCGGACAGGTTGACTCAAAAGAAATTCAGGAAATCAAAACCGCTATCCGACGGGGTGAGGCAAAAGCAGCAGTTCGATATGTAGGAGTTCCTGAGGAAAGAGTTCATTTTCTTGATCTTCCGTTTTACGAAACCGGTGAAGTGAAGAAAAAACCTTTGAGTGAAGCAGATATTAAGATTACAATTGATTTGCTGCAGAAAATAAAACCCCATCAGATTTACGCTGCCGGCGACTTATCTGATCCGCATGGAACCCATCGGGTGTGCATGAACGCCATCCTTGAAGCGCTGTATCGCCTGAAAGACGAGGATTGGGTGAAAGAGTGCCATCTTTGGTTATATCGTGGTGCCTGGCAGGAATGGGATCTTGATCAGGCGGAGATGGCTGTTCCATTAAGTCCGGAAGAGGTTCATATCAAACGGAATGCGATCTTCAAACATCAGTCGCAGAAAGACAGGCCGCTTTTCCCGGGTGCTGACAACCGCGAATTCTGGCAGCGTGCCGAAGAAAGAAACCATTTCACAGCAATGATGTACGATAAACTGGGCATGGCTGAATATGAAGCCATCGAGGTTTTTGTAAGATATCAACTTGAATAACTCAAATTTCGGAACACTAATACCAGGCTTATGACGCAATCAAAAAAAACAAATACAGGCGGTTATGTGCTGTCAATCAGTATTATAGGAGCGTTATTTTTTATCTTCGGATTTGTAACATGGTTAAATGGCACGCTGATTCCGTTTTTACAGACAGCCTGTGAGTTGTCGCCTGTCGAAGCCAGTCTAGTAACCATGGCATTCTATATCGCCTATTTTGTGATGGCGCTTCCTTCCTCATTTGTACTGAAGAAAACCGGCTATAAAAACGGGATGAGTTTGGGTCTATTGGTGATGAGTGCCGGAGCTTTGCTGTTTATTCCGGCAGCATATAGTCGTATGTTCGGGATTTTTCTCACAGGTTTGTTTGTCATGGGAACCGGCTTGGCTCTTTTGCAAACAGCTGTTAATCCGTATATTACAATAATCGGACCAAGAGAAAGTGCCGCAGCCCGTATTTCCATCATGGGAATCTGTAACAAACTGGCCGGATTTATCAGCCCACTTATTCTTACCGCACTTGTGATGCATGGAATGGAGAAGTTCAAACCAGAAGTCCTGAATGGACTTGATCAGGGCGCTAAATCAGATGCTTTGAATGAATTGGCTTCCCGTTTGGTTGGGCCATATATGGTTATAGCTATTGTGCTGGTTTTGTTGGCGCTTATGATTAAATTGTCTCCACTTCCGGATACCATGGGTGAAGATGAAAAAGATGAAACACTGTTGAATTATATCCGGCAAATCCCGAACGCAATTAAGATTCCACATCTGGTATTGGGAATGCTGGCTTTGTTTCTTTATGTTGGAGTTGAGGTGATGGCCGGCGACAGCATCAGCCAGTTCGGACAACATCTGAACCTCGTTTATGCTTCAAAACTTACCAGTTTCACGATGGCATTTATGGTGTTGGGGTATATTGCCGGTATCATTGCCATCCCGAAGTACATCAGTCAGTCAACCGCATTGCGCGTTTCGGCTGTGTTGGGGGCTATTTTCGCTATGGGAGCCATTTTTAGTAGTCCAGAGAGCAACTCATTGTTTACCAATATGTTTGGCTGGCTGAATTCCATTTCGGTTATTGAAATTCCATTGCTTCCCGATCCTGTCTTTTTCATTGCACTGCTTGGTCTGGCCAATGCACTCATGTGGCCGGCAATCTGGCCACTTGTTCTGCAGGATTTGGGTAAATACACCAAAATTGCCTCCGCATTGCTAATCATGGGAATTGCCGGAGGAGCGTTGATTCCACCAGCTTATATCAGACTTTCCATGGCAATTGGCTATCAGCAGGCTTTGTGGATCATGGTTCCGGTATATCTGTTTATTCTGTATTATTCGGTGTATGGCTACAAAATCAGACGAACATAGGGTCGCTCAAACTGCGTAAATAGACGATTTTATTACGCTTTTTCCTATACTATTTCTGATCGCATCCCGTAGCTTTGTAATAAACCACGGCAAAATATTCATTAAGTACAAAATCAATATCATTTCAATTCAAAAAATATGGTAATAGGAGTTGATTTAGGAGGAACAAACATCAGAAGCGGATTGGTCAACGACGGCAAAGTAGTTGTAGTCAGGCATACTGTGCTCACAAATAAGGATTCATTATCGAAAACCATTTCGCAACTGACCGACACGATTCAGATGCTTATCAGTCATGAAGTTACAGGAATCGGGATTGGCGTTCCTTCGGTGGTGGATATCGAAAACGGCATCGTTTATAATGTGGTGAATATACCATCGTGGGAAAAGGTTGAGTTGAAATCTATCCTCGAAGATCGCTTTCATATTCCGGTGAGTGTGAACAATGATGTAAATTGTTTTGTGCTCGGGGAACATCTGTATGGACAGGCAAAAGGCTGTTCCAGCGTGGTTGGACTAACTCTGGGAACAGGTTTGGGAGCCGGAATCATCGTCAACAATCATCTGTTCGAAGGCCAGAATTGCGGTGCTGGTGAAATAGGAATGCTGCCATATCTCGATCAGAATTTTGAGTTTTATACCAGCAGTAGTTTCTTTCATGATAAATACCATATTTCTGCTTCAAGGGCACATTATGAGGCACTGCAAAAAAAACAGGAAGCGTTTGAAATCTGGAAAGAATATGGCATTCATGTGGGCAATGTGTTGAAAGCGGTTGTATATACTTACGATCCTGAAATGATCATTATTGGGGGTTCGATCGCCAAAGCACATCAATTCTTCTTTGACTCGATGATGGACGAATTGGCCGGATGCTATTACAAAGAATCCATCAAAAAAGTCAAAATCTGTTTTTCGGATGAAGAAAATATGGCTATTTTGGGAGCTGCTTCTCTGGTAAAAACAGGAAAGGACATACAGATGGACCGCGTCATCTGATTGTAATCAGATTTGTTTTGAATAGCCGGATAAGCCGGAATTTATCATTTTTTCGGTCTTAAATATTGCTGGACTACTTTTATAAATTCAAGAAAGTGTGTATATTAGCATTGATTTTATACAAATCCTGAATTATTTATCCGGATGACATCAGAAGTTAATAAATTGCAATTCAGTGCCATGCAGAATAATCGTATTAAACAAAGTGCCCGGCTTTTACTCTGGCTGTTTTTTGGTCTTTTGATTCCATTTTTATCGTTTTCGCAAGTCGAAAAATCAGTCAGGAAAATGGAACTAAAAGATCATTGGCAGGTGCAGCAATCTGCTAAAATCAAATTTCCCGGAACAACTATTTCTGCATCAGGATTTCAAACGAAGCAATGGTTTATTGGTAGCGTTCCTTCAACCGTGATGGGTATTCTCACTTCTAATGGATTATATAAGGATATCCTTGAAGGACAGAATTTTACAGATCTTGATTCACATCAGTTTACCGATTCCTGGTGGTTCAGGAAGGATTTTGATTTGCCGGAAACAAAAGAAAATGAACACATTACTTTATGTATTGATGGAATCAATTATTATGCAAATGTCTGGCTAAACGGAAAACTGATTGCTTCGCGCGACAGTATTTTTGGAACTTTCAGGCAGTTCAAAATAGATATTACCGCATCTGTTGTGGCGGGTGAAAATGTACTTGCAGTTGAAGTTTTCAAAGCACATGATGGCGATCTTAACCTGGGTTTTGTTGATTGGAATCCAAGGCCGCAAGACGAAAATATGGGAATCTGGCGACCGGTTTCCCTCGAAATCACAGATGAGGTCGATATCAGAAATACTTCAGTTCAAAGCAAAGTCAATACATCTACCCTCGATGAAGCCTGGCTTACATTAAAAACAGAATTGACCAATCAGTCACAAAACAAAATTACAGGAAAACTTATTGGATACATTGAAAATCAAACTTTTAGCTATCCAGTAATTTTATCAGCTGGCGAAACAAAAGCAATTAGTCTGTCAGCGGATGATATCGCAATGCTTCATTTCAAAAACCCGCGTTTGTGGTGGTCCAATAATCTGGGGAATCCTGATTTGTATGAACTTTCGCTGCATTTTGAAATATCAGGACAAGTTTCTGATGCCGAAACAATCACTTTTGGAATCAGGCAGATTGATATGTATACCAACAATCAAGGGCACAAAGGTTTTAAACTGAATGGCCGGGAAATTTTAATCAAAGGCGCCGGCTGGACAGACGAAATTTATCTCCGCGACACAAAAGAAAGCCTCGAAACACAGATTCAATATGTGAAACACATGAATCTGAACGCTATTCGTCTTGAAAGTTTTTGGGGAACAAGCCAGGATTTGTATGATTTGTGCGACAAATATGGCATCCTGATTATGGCTGGCTGGAGCTGTCAGTGGGAGTGGGAAGAATATTTCGGAAAAGTCTGTGACGAATTTGGCGGAGTGAAAACAGCATCCGAAATGCAGCTCGCTGTTGAATCGCTTCACGATCAGCTTTTCTGGTTAAGAAACCATCCCTCAATTTTTGTCTGGATGTTTGGAAGCGATAAACTTCCGCGACCCGAACTCGAAACCCGCTATACCGAACTTATCCGGCAAAACGACGATCGCCCGTTTTTACTTTCTGCCGGCACCCGAGTGAGTACACTCAGCGGTCCGACAGGCGTTAAAATGAATGGACCATATGAATATGTTGCACCCGTTTATTGGTATATGGATACGATCAATGGCGGTGCTTTTGGCTTCAACACAGAAACGGGTCCGGGAGCGCAACTTCCGGTGAGCGAATCTATCAGGAAAATGATTCCACCCGATCAGTTATGGCCGATGGGCAAATCATGGGATTATCACTGCACCCATTCTCTTCAGGGATTCAATACCATGGATGTGACAACGAAGATGCTTGAAGGCAGATATGGAAAATCGTCAGGATTAGATGATTATCTAAAAAAGTCAGATGCACAATCCTACGAAGCCCTGCGGGCTATGTTCGAAGCCTTCAGGGTGCGATTGCCAAAAACCACAGGGATTATTCACTGGATGCTGAACTCAGCATGGCCGTCAGTTTACTGGCAGTTGTATGATTATTATTTGTTGCCTACTTCGGCGTACTATGCTTCCCGAAAAGCAAACCAGCCATTGCAGCTTATCTATGATTACTATAATAATTCAGTTTTCGCCCTTAATGAAACGAGAAAAGATGCTGAAAATCAACGCGCTATAGTGACTATTTTGGATTTTAACTCAAAAGTGCTGTTGAAAAAGGAGATTAGATTCACCGCTTTGTCCAATCAATCTGAACAGATTTTTCAGATGGATTCTCTAAGTAACAGCGCGTTTCTCGATTTGAAATTATACGATACCAAAGGCAAACTAATCAGCCAGAACTTTTATTGGCTTTCGGCCAAGCCTGATGTATTCGACTGGGCCAAAACGACCTGGGCTTATACGCCACTGAAAGAATTTGCTGATTTTTCTGAACTGAATTCATTACCGGCTGCCGAAATAAAATCATCTGTAACAATGCTTCGTCTTGCCGATAAGCGGGAGCTAAGGCTTGATATAAAAAATCAAAGCAACAAAACAGCCTTTTTCATCAATTTCATAGTGCTCGATGAATCAGGAAATCAGATATTTCCAGTTTTTTGGGACGATAATTATATCAGCATACTCCCGGACGAAAGCCGACAAATCCGATGTCAGATTCCTGAATCCTCACTAAAATCTGAAAAAATGAACCTATCTATTTCCGGATGGAATATTGAAAAGGAAGAACTTGAAATCAAATATTAAGATCCATAAATCCTGAATTCAACGGATTCATACCCATATTGATACAATGTTGATTGCCATTGCAAACGGTTGCAGAAATTGAAAATTTTCTAAATTTGTTTCCGTCAAGCATACGACAGACCTTTTTTTATGCATAAAATTATCCTTCTTTTTGATATTTCGGAAGAGTACGGCAAGAATCTGCTTCAGGGAATTACACGTTATTCGAAAGAAAAGGGACCCTGGATTTTTTGCCGCATGCCCCTTCATTACCGCGAAACACTCGGCATGGAAAGTGTGCTTGAATTTGCCCGCGACTGGGAGGCAGACGGGATCATCGCCCAATTGTACAACACATCTGACATTCAGAAAATTCTTGACGCCGGTATTCCGGTGATTGCCGAAGATTTTAAGGAGCGTTTTGAAAATATTCCGAACATCACCGGCGGTTATTTCGAAACCGGTCAGATGGGCGCTGAATACCTGATGAATAAAGGATTCAGGAATTTCGCTTTTTATGGTTTTAAAAACATTGTCTGGTCGCGTGAACGAGCCGAAGGTTTCGAGGATTTTTTGAACAAACACGGCTTTTCGGTTCATTATTATGAACATGAGCAAACCCCTTCGCGCGAACTCTGGTTCTACAAACCATCAGCTCTGAGTCAGTGGCTGAAAGAGCTCCCAAAACCGGTGGCGGTGATGGCCTGCGACGATGAGCGTGGTAGCCATATTTCCGAAGCATGCAAACATGCCGGTATTCAGATTCCGGATGAAGTGGCGGTTTTAGGCGTTGATAATGATGAACTTACATGTAATTTATCCGATCCGCCTCTTTCGAGTATTGCACTGGATGTAGAACATGGTGGTTATGAAACCGCACGTTTGCTAGATAAACTTATAACAGGCAGGCAAACTTTATCAGATGATGTGGTTGTGAAACCAATTCATGTAGTCACACGACAGTCAACAGATATCTGTGCTACAACCGATAAACAGATATCGGCAGCATTGAAATTCATTCACCTGAATATCGACAACAATATCAATGTAAAAGATGTGTTGAAAAAGGTGCCGCTTTCACGCAGGGCACTTGAAATCCGGTTTTTCAAGGTTACCGGATCGTCGGTTTACAAATACATATGCAATCTGAGAATACAGAAAGTGACCAATAAGCTGGTCGAAACTGATAAGCCGATTGCAGAAATCGCCATCGAAACAGGCTTTAGTGAAAACAAGAATCTTTCGCGTCTTTTCAAGCAAATCAAAGGTACCACTCCTTTGAAATACCGTAAAAAGTTCCCCGTAAACAAGCTTACGGAATAAAAATCAGCGCACCAGCACCAGGATAAAATAGAATCGTGCGCAATTTGGCGTTTTAATTACGCAAATCACTCCACGCAACTTTACAGATTTAAATATCTTTGGATAAGTTCTTTAAATTGAGGAAGAATACCATTGATTTTTAGTGTTTTAATCATTTGTTTTACCTTAAATTTTAATCATATCACTATCCAAATTAAGTTGAATCTAAACCAAAACCCATGAAAAACAAATTACTATTCAGAACCCGGTCGATCCTGCAGCAAAGGATGATCTGGTTAACGACTATCATGGTGATAGTTGCGCACCTAGGTGTTTTTGCCCAGAGCATCAATGTTAAAGGGCAGGTAAAAGATGCCAGTGGTTCTTCCTTACCCGGTGTAAATGTTGTACTTAAAGGAACAACATCGGGCAATGTTACCGATAACAATGGAATGTATGCTATTTCAGTGCCGTCGGACGGAACGATTGTTTTCTCATTTATTGGCTATCTTTCTCAGGAAGTAGCGGTTGCCGGAAAAACAATTATCAATATTACGATGACCGAGGCAGCATTGGATCTGAACGAAGTTGTTGTGGTTGGTTACGGTACGCAGATGAAAAAAGATGTTACCGGAGCTGTTGCTGTAATTTCATCACAGGAACTTGAAGACAGACCAAATACCCAATTTGGATACTCTTTGGAAGGAAAAGCTGCAGGTGTGCAGGTCATCAGATCTTCGGGTCAGCCTCAGGCTGGTTTCTCGATTAAAGTGCGCGGAACTTCTTCAATTACTTCGGGCAGCGACCCGCTGTATATTGTTGACGGAGTGCAGACATACAGCACAAATGGTATCAATCCTGCTGATATTGAAAGTTTTACAGTGTTGAAAGATGCTTCTTCAGCCGCTATCTACGGAAGCAGCGGATCAAATGGTGTTATTCTGATCACGACCAAACGTGGTAAAAACCAGAAGACAAAAGTTGATTTCAGCGCTTCGATGATGAGCTCAAAAGCATGGAAAAACGTGGATGTTCTGAACAGCACACAGTTTAAAGATCTCGCGATCGAGCTCGGCCTTCCGGAAATTGACTGGAGCCGCTACGATGCAAACACCAACTGGCAGGATGAAATTTTCAGAAATGCCTTCACCCAGAATTATCAGCTTTCCGTTTCCGGTGGAAATGAAAACACAAGTTTTTATATCTCAGGTTCGATGATCGGTCAGGAAGGGATCGTGTTAAATAACAGTGTCGACAGGGCCACTTTTAAAGTGAATCTTGATCATAAAGTGAGTGATTTTTTCAAAGTAGGAACAAGCATTTCTTATGATAAATGGTCTGATGTTTCGGTTTCGGAAAACAACCGCAATGGTGTCATCACCCGTTTACTCACTTCGGTGCCGATCATCGGAATCTGGGATAAAGTAAACCCGGATCAGTATGCCGTAAACCCTTATATTCCTGATCTTGAAAACCCATATTCAACAGTCTATCAGCCTGATCAGATTTATAAAAACAACCGTTTCCACGGTAATGTGTTTGGTGAAATCAGTCTGCTGCCCAACTTGAAATTCAAGAGCTTACTCGGTCTCGAACACAGCAACGGAATCTATACTTCGTTCCAGAATCCGACACAAACCAGCTATGGCCGCTCAATGGACGGATTGGCTTATGAAACCGACAATGAATACAATTACTGGGTTTCAGAAAACACCTTAAACTATATCGAAAGTGTTGGTTTACATAATTTTAATGTACTGGCTGGTTTTGTTGCTTCACGCGAAGGCGCCCGCAGTCTTGACATCAATTCACATGGTTTTGGCGGAAGCACAGCCATCACTACTGTTACTGCTGGATCTGTTCAGGGAGTTCCAAAGGTGTCGATTTACGAAAAATCACATGCAGCATTCATCGCCCGTTTGAACTATTCATTCAACGATAAATACCTCCTCACCTCGAATTTCAGGGCTGACGGTTCAGGACAGTTTTCTTCGGAAAATCGTTGGGGCTATTTCCCTTCATTCTCAGCCGGTTGGCGTATTTCGAGTGAAGAATTCTTCAAAAACGTAAAAAGCATCAGCGACCTGAAACTTCGTATTGGCTGGGGTCTTGTTGGTAACGACAATGCCGATCCTTATGCATGGTATGGCTTGGTGAGTCCATCAGCATACATTTTTGGCGGAAGTCAGGTAAACGCGTATGTGCACAACACACTCGAAAACTCAGCGCTGCGTTGGGAAAAAACAGCACAGTTTAACGTGGGAGTTGATGTTTCAGCGCTCGAAAACAGAATCACCTTTGCCGCTGATTATTACAACAAAACCACTTCTGATCTGTTACTCTACGTTCCGGTTCCTGCCAGCGTTGGTATTCCTGGTAACACAGCTTTACAGAATGCAGGTAGCCTGCGTAACAAAGGTTTCGAATTTCAGGTAAGTTCAAAGAATTATGTTGAAGGTGATTTTAAATGGAATACCGATTTCAATATTTCATTCAACAAAAGCGAAGTTATCGATATCGTAGGAACCACGATTCGTTCAGGAGCGATCAATCCTGCCGGAACAACCTATAACCTCACCATCGTTGAAGAAGGTTTACCACTCGGATCATTCTATGGTTATATTTCCGACGGAGTTGATCCTCAGACCGGAGATATGATTTATCGCGATATCAATGGTTTGGATGCTGATGGTAATCCTACCGGTCAGCCAGACGGAACAGTTGATGATAACGATAAAACCGTGATCGGAAATGCTAATCCTGATTTCGTATATGGTCTCACCAACTCATTCTCTTACAAGAATTTCACCTTGGATATTTTCATTCAGGGAGTTCAGGGCAATGATATTTTCAATGCTACCAGAATTCTTTCCGAATCAATGCGTCTGGGTATGAATCAGTCAGCAACTGTTGCCGACAGATGGCAGAATGTTGGCGATGTTACCGATGTACCACGTGCGATTAAAGATAATGTTACCAATTCTGAAATTTCATCCAGATTTATCGAAAACGGCTCATACTTAAGATTGAAATCATTAACCCTTGGATACAATATTCCAAAGTCGGTGATCGAAAAACTTAAAATCAGTCGTTTGATGGTGTACGTAACAAGTGAAAACCTGTTGACTTTCACCAAATACTCCGGCTTCGATCCTGAAGTGAGTGCATTCAGTGCTTCAAACGAAAGCAACACCAGCAGAAACACGTCTCCGGGCGTTGATTACGGAACCTATCCACAGTCGAGAGATTTCGTATTCGGAATTAACGTAACTTTCTAATTTCAAACACTAAACACGTAAAACAATGAAAAGAAAACTAACATATTTTGGTTACCTTTTGATGCTAATATCAGTGGTAACAGTTTCTTGTCAGAAATTTCTGGATGATACGCCGAAATCGAGCCTTACAACCGGAAATGCTTACAACTCGGCTAGCGATATCGAAAACGCTCTGGCCGGATGCTACAACATTTTCTATACCGATTACTACCAATGGGAAAACGTAATGCTCAGCGATAACCGCGCTGACAATGCTTATCCCGGTGGAAGCGGCGAAGAAACATTCGTGGTAATCGACCAGTTTACCGTTCCTCCAAGCAACAGCCACAACTTTGGTTTCTGGTGGGGACAACCTTATATGGGAATCGGAAGATGCAATGTTTTACTGGATAAGGTTAACAGTGTTACCGATCCGAAACTGGACATTGACAACCGTCGTGAGGAAATCATTGGTGAAGCAAGCTTCCTGCGTGCATTCCACTACTATCAGCTGGTAAAAATGTATGGTGGTGTTCCGCTCGAACTGGAATCAAATACAGCAGATCCGGCCGTGACACGCAAGGCCAGAGCAAGTGAAAAAGAAGTTTACGACCAGATTGTCAAAGACTTACAAGTTGCTTTGGAAAACCTTCCAGACGATTACGGCGATCCATCGATCACCAAAATCCGCGCCAGCAAAGGAGCCGCAAACGCACTGCTTGCCAAAATCTGGGCTCAGCGCAGCGACCGCGATTATTCAAAAGTTCTGACTTATTGCGATGCTGTTATCAACAGTCCGGCCGGATATGGTTTAACTTCTACCTATGGTGAAATGTTTGACGGCATCAATTACCTCAATTCGGAAGCAATTCTGTTGGTCCCTTATATTGAAGGTAACTGGTCGGTTTCAAACTGGGGTGTTCAATTGTTTCTTGCTCCTGAAGATGGATGGCAGAAATACTGTGTTCCATCGAAGGACCTCATCAAGGCCTATACTGATGAAGGTGATAAAGAACGTCTGGCTGCCAACGTAATTTTCTACAAAGAACTCCTTTGGGGTGATGAAAACTGGAGTCCCTGCGGAAACGCAACAGATTCAGTTCCATTTAATTACAAACAGAAACATCCTGCAGGATGGGCCAGTGGCGATAATTATTATCTGCTTCGTTTTGCCGATATTCTGCTACTGAAAGCCGAAGCACAAAATGAACTCGGAAATACCGCTGACGCTGCAGCAACTGTGAATGCTGTAAGAGCACGTGTTGGCTTAGCTGACATCAGCGGTTCTTTGTCGAAGGCTGAAATGAAAGCCAAAATCCTGCATGAAAGAAGACTTGAGCTTGCTTTTGAGGCACAGCGCTGGGATGATCTTGTGCGCACAGGCGAAGCTACAAACGTTATGACAGCCCTCAACGAATACAAATATACCTGTGTTGACGGAGCTCCAAGCGCCCCTGTTAAAATCAATTATAACTGTGATCAGGATCATTGGCTGATGCCAATTCCGCAACCGGAAATTGATGCCAACCCAAGTCTACAACAAAACCCGGGCTATTGATAGCATCAAACCGAAAACGAATGTTGAACTTTGCGGGAATTTCTGGAAGATGAACTGCAAACCGACGTTTCTTCATTTCATTTGAAAGAACAGCCTGTTCCGCAAGGGACGGGCTGTTTTATTATTTTTACACGCTTATGATCCGCGTCCTGAAGTATTTGTTTTTTCTGTTGGTTCTCCTTCTTAGCATTGGCTTTGTTTCGTGCAATAAAGACAAACCCCCTGATGATCATTACGACAATCCTGATGACACCATCAGTTCGAAGCCGCCGATCATTCTTGGAAAACTGGTATACCATACCTATTCATGTTATTCCTGTAACGACTCGAAATTGTATTATCTCGATTTCGCCGCGAAAGAACTGGTCTGCCTGAGCACCAATTGGGAAATCGACAATCCCATGAATGCGCATTTCTCGCCCGATGGAAAAAATATTGTTTTTATGGGAACATCCTCAGGAACAGCGAATTGGGATGTGTTTTTGTATAAAACAGGCTCTTCATTGTCGCCGGTCAATCTGACATTTGAATCAGCCGGAAGGGATGAGGATCCAAAATTTTCGCCCGACGGGTTAAAAATTGTATTTAAACGAAACGGAATACTTACCGAAATGGATACAACTGGGCTTGTGTTGAAAGTGTATGAACTTCCGCAAACAGAAGCATCCATGCCTTATTATACTTCGGACGGCAACAACATTCTCTATGCAGCAAAAGGCGATGACGGAACCAACCTGGATATTTTCCTGATTTCACGCCTCGACGGGAACTCCCGGATTCTTTCTTCCACAACGAATGTCGAAGATTATTATCCGATTGTAAGAAACGATACCAGTTTTCTGTTTTCACGCTGGTATGCTCCTGACAATATGAATGATCAGGTTTATCTGGGATTCTATGATAACCGTTCTTCCGTGCGATTGCCTTTTAATGAAGTCTATGCAAACTGTTCCGATGCTTTTCCTGTTGATGATCACAACCTAGTGCTGTCGAGCACAAAAAAAGGCGGTCGCGGAGGCTATGATTTGTATGTAGCTGACATAAAAACCGGAAAAACGTGGTCAATAAATGTGTATAATCCATATATCAATACTGCTGATAACGAATTAGGCGCCTGTTATTTAAATAAGTAAACCTCAAATTATGACAAAGAAATATATCCTTGTTTTCGTTCTGCTGGCTCTGTTTGCTGGATCAATGAATGCTCAGTTAAACCAATCTTTTACCGAAAAAGATCTTCGGATTTCATGGAAACTTATTACCAATAATTTCAGAAATGAGCCCATGAATCAAGCATCAATCACATTGACAAATACAGGTAAAGAAGTTTTTCCTTCGACTGGCTGGACCATTTTTTTCAACTACAACAGAAGCATTTTTCCTGAGTTTACTTCCGGACCTTTCGTTTTGTCGCACGTAAACGGAGATATTTTCCAATGCCGTTCCACCGGAAGAGTTAAAGACCTGAACCCGGGAGATTCGATCAGCATCACTTTTGTCTCGGATGGATTTGTATTGAATTACACCTCGGCGCCAATCGGATTCTATTTGGTTTGGGATAATGAGCCTACAAAAGGACTCAGCCTTTCCAATTACAAAATGTTTCCGATTCAGGATACAAGCGTTCATTTCTTAACTCCTGAAGATACTTATCGTAAAAATATCACTATCAGGGATATCCCACTCGAAAACCTGCCGCTGGTTTTCCCATGTCCGGTAAAAGAAATCAAAGGGAACGGAGAGTTTTTACTTGATGCGAAAGTACAGATTGTTACGGATCCGAAGTTTATCAATGAAGCTGAATATTTATCAGAAAGCCTCAGCAGATTCATCAAAAAACCTTTGGAAATTGTGACATCAGCCATTACAGAAAAATCAATCCAATTCAATTATATATCCTTGCCAGAAGAAGCATACATACTTGATATTCAAACAGATAAAATACAAATTTCAGCATCTTCCGGCGCTGGAATTTTCTACGGAATTCAATCCTTAAAATCTGCTATAACTGTTTCTGCGTTTGAAAAAACACAAAAGTCAATCAGTATTCCGCTTGTACATATCGAAGATGAACCGCGCTTTGCTTATCGGGGTTTTATGCTGGATGTTGCCAGGAATTTTCAGGCAAAATCAGAACTTCTGAAACTGATCGACCTCATGTCGATGTATAAATTGAATACACTTCATTTACATTTCAGCGATGATGAAGGCTGGCGCATCGAAATACCTTCTTTGCCAGAACTGACCGAAGTTGGTAGCCGTCGTGGTCACACCACCGACAGTTATGAGTTTCTTTCGGCATCTTATGGTTCTGGTCCTGATCCGGGTAAATTACCCGCAAGTGGCTATTATTCCAAATCCGACTTCATCGAAATCCTGAAATATGCCAACGAACGACACATCTGTGTAATTCCCGAAATCGAATCTCCCGGGCATGCTCGTGCTGCAATCAAAGCCATGAATAAGCGATACCGACATTTTATGGCTCTCGGCAACAAGGCAGAGGCGGAGCGCTATCTTCTCCGCGAACAGGATGATGAGTCGGTACACTCCTCAGCCCAGCTCTGGACGGATAATATCATGTGTGTTGCGCTTCCGTCAACTTACGCATTTCTCGAAAAAGTGATAGATGAACTTATTTTGATTTACGCTGAGGCCAAAGCGCCGCTCACGACCATTCATCTGGGAGGTGACGAAGTCCCGGAAGGAACCTGGCAGAAATCACCTGCTTGCAACCTTTTGATTGCTGAAAATCCTGAGGTAAACTCAACTGATGACCTTTGGTATTATTATATAAACAATGTCGATCAGATTTTAAAGAAACGCAATCTGAACCTGCAGGGTTGGGAAGAAATTGCATTGCGCAAAACCCTCCTTGACGGCCAGAAGCATTTGATTTCAAACCCCGATTTCGTTGAACGTGATTTCCATTTGAATGTCTGGCTGAACGGAATTGGATGGGGTGCTGAAGACTTGCCTTACAGGCTTGCCAATGCCGGATATCAGGTGGTGCTTTCCTGTGTGAGTCATCTCTATTTTGATCTTGCTTATGAAAAGTCGCCCGACGAACCCGGTTATTACTGGGGAGGTTTCAACGATACGGAACGACCTTTTGACTTTATCCCATTTGATTATTACAAAAACACGACTGTAAACACAGATGGCGATCCGGTTGATTCAACTTTGTTTATTGGCAAAGATCGCCTGACGGATTTTGGAAAATCGAATATTCTCGGCATTCAGGGACAATCATGGGCCGAGAATGTAAGAGATACAGCCAGACTGGAGTATATGATTTTACCCAAATTGCTAGCACTGGCCGAACGTGCCTGGGCGGCTGATCCACGCTGGGCGATCGAAAAAAACAAAGCAGAAAGCCGGAAATTATACAACGAATCCTGGTCGGTTTTTGTCAATACTTTAGGAAAAAAGGAACTTCCTCGTCTGAATAATATTTATGGCGGACTCAACTACCGTATTCCGCCGGTTGGAGCAATTGTTGAAAAAGGAAAAGTGCATACCAACATTCAGATTCCCGGTTTCATCATACGTTATACAAGTGATGGTACAGAGCCAACAGTTAAGAGTAAAATATACACAAGCCCGATAACCGAGAAAGGTGAAATCAGATTGAGTGCCTTTGCGAAAACGGGAAGAAAAGGCCGAACAACATCGATCCAAAACAAGTAAAGATGAGACGGATACTTCTTTTTGCTTTGCTTGTCTTGATATCTAATTTACAACTGATTAGTCAGGAAGTTCCAGATAGATATTCTATAATACCACAAGCTGTTGATTTGGTTCCTGCGGAAGGAGCCTTTGTAATCAGCGAAAAAAACAGTGTGTTTACTACAGAAAATCAATTCAGTGCGTCCGTTAAATTATTGAAGGAAACCATCTTTTCCACAACTGGAATAACTCCTTTCTATTTTCCCAAAGGATCTGAAGGATTATTTACATTCGCATTGGACACGAAAATTGAAAACCCGGAAGAGTACCATCTGGAAATTACATCTGATCGAATAACAATCAACGTATCAGATATTTCCGGAGCTTTTTATGCCATTCAATCACTTCGCCAACTGATGTATTCTGAAAAGGATGCTGAAGGAAAAACCGTATGGAAAATTCCCTGCTGCAGCATCACCGATTATCCAAAATTTGCTTACCGCGGTTTTCACCTCGATGTTTCAAGACATTTCTTTACGAAAGAATATTTACTCGAAATCATTGATCTTCTGGGATTGTACAAGATCAACAAACTGCAGCTTCACCTGACCGACGATCAGGGCTGGCGCGTAGAGATTGATCAGTTTCCCCTGCTAACAGAAGTTGGTGCCTGGCGAAGTTTCAACAATCTCGATTCTATCTGCATGAGAAAAGCCAAAACAAATCCTGATTTTGTCATAGACGAACGCTTCATCAAAACGGTAAATGGAAAAAAAATTTATGGTGGATTTTATACCAAACAGGACATCCGTGAGATCATTGCTTATGCGAAGGAACGTTGTATTGAGGTGATTCCTGAGATAGATATGCCCGGCCATATGTCGGCGGCAATTGCGGCTTATCCTTATCTTTCTTGCACAGAATCAACGGGTTGGGGAAGGGAATTTTCCTATCCGGCTTGTCCGTGCAAACCCGAAATGATGGATTTCACTTTTAAAGTCTGGGATGAAATTGCGGAACTATTTCCTTCAAAAATGGTGCATATCGGTGCTGATGAAGTTGAAAAGGATACCTGGAATTTATCAACTGATTGTCAGGATTTTATCAAAGAAAAACAGCTCGACAGCATTTATGAAGTTCAGAACTATTTCGTAAAAGAAATTCAGAAATATCTCGAAGCAAAAGGCAAAACAGTGATTGCATGGGATGATGTGATCGATGGAGAAGTGGATGATCAGCTGGTGATGATGTTCTGGCGCGGATGGCGAAAAGATTCGCCCGGACTTTGCGCAGCAAATGGAAACAAAATCATACTTACCCCATGGTCGCCCTTTTACATCAGTAGCGAGTATGGCGAAAAAAGTTTGAAGGAACTCTACGATTATGATCCGGTAGCGACTTTGCCGGTTGAGGTTATGCAGAAAGTTTTAGGAATGCAGAGTTGTATCTGGACAGAGGAAGTCCCGTCGGAAGCATGTTTTGAACGACACGCCTTTCCAGCATTGCAGGCCTTGTCCGAAACTTGCTGGTCATCAACAAAAGACTGGGAATCGTTCAGAATTCGGCTCGAACAGCATGAAAAATGGATGCCTCAGACAAAATAATTCACAATTAATTAAGTAGGTGAACTTGATTTTGATTATTTGGATTATCCGAAAACCTCTTTCAGAACATCGAGAGATTTTAATCCCTGGAAATCTGAAATATGCAATCTGAAATACGTGATTGTTTCCTGTAAAAGCTCTCTTCGGCCCTGATTATTGAGTTGGATCAGATGAATATTTTCAGGTTTACTCTGACATATTTCTTTGATTTTCAGACTTAAAGGAGCAGCAAGATAATAACCGTGTCCGGGCGCCGAAACACGGTATCCGCCTTCCATCAGATCGAAAAACTGTTCGTTTTCTTGTCGGTCAAGACTTGGATAAAAGCCGAGAAATCGGCTATACTCGAAACAGAAATACAGATGAAAATTTGCGAAATTCTCTTTGCTCAGATCGAGCCATTGCATACTCTGATGCAAAAAATCGTAGAGGGGCGGATTGGCCTCTTGTCCAAGGATCGTTTTGCTGAGTAACTCACTGATAAAGAGGGTAACAGCATTTTTCTGCATATCGAACGGAATATTGTAAAACACCGTTCCAACAGAGATTTCCGACATAAAATGAAGATCGCGCCGGCTTTTCACATCGGCCACAAACTCGATAAATGTCATGGGTTGAAAGAATGCAGAACGCAATTTTCCTTTTGGCTTGTAAGCACCTTTGATGAGGTATGACTGCAGTCCGTGCGACTCGGTGAATACCTTGGCAATCAGGCTTGTATCGCTGTAGGCATGATGCTGTAAAACGATTCCACGCAGCCTTTCGTTCATGATCAACGCATCATAAGAATCTTTGTCACAAGGGTTTCCACGCCCAGATTGTCGCTGATAAATACCAGATATACACCGGGTTTCACTTCGCGTCCGTTCAATGTTCTGCCATCCCAAACCGCTTGTCCGCCTTCGGCCTTCACTTCAAAAACCAGACTTCCACTGATATCTGTGATTTTCACCAGAGCATCACTTACGAGACCTTTGATGGCCACCGGACCAGAATAATTTTCGCGCACCGGATTCGGGAAGGCGTATACATCAGAGTTCGTTGGGGATGGTGGTGTTGCATTTCCTCGGAACGAAATGATTCCTTTAGATGTTCCGAAAAACACTTCACCATCTTCGTTGATTGCAATACTGCTTACGGTATTCGACAGAAGCGGGCTGTTATCGGTGTTGAAATAGTAAATCTGATCCAGTCCGTCGTCAGAAATCAGAAATACGCCATTTTCAGTTCCAAACCATTTTTTATTTGAACCGTCAACAGCAATGCTGAGTATTTTCTCGGTGGCCAGCAGGTAATCGGCCTGACCGGTTCCGTCGTTTCGCGGGATAAGAATTTGCTGTGCATCGAAATTCACGCCTGTCTGAAAAATACGTGTCGGATCGTAAAAAACTGCAGGACCGGCATCTGTGCCCACCCAAACAGCTCCGTCGCGGTCGACGGCCATTGTAAGTACTGCGTTTCCGGGAATTGCTCCGGTGCCCGGTGATGAATTGAGCACCTTCACTTTATCGTCGGATGTAATATCAAAGGTGTTGTTGTCATTATATACGATAAGCATACCTTCCTGGCGGCGGATAATCCATTTGTAATTTGACTGATCAACAATCATATTGGCAATATCTATACCACTTGCTGATGCTCCCAGATTGAACGATTTCCATTGACCTGCAGGAGTCTTCATCGAAAGAATATCGGATGCGCCGGTATTGGCCACCCAGAGATTGTTGTATGAATCAAAATCCATTCCACTGATATTCACCAGATTCGTGTCGGCAATCCATGGTTGGAGTGAACTGTTTTCTTTCGAATAAATGTTGCTCAGCTGACGGTCGGTAAACTCAAGTACCCCATCCTGCCAGCTTCCGATATAGGCTTTATCCGCATGAAGCGGATCGATCGATACGCTCACAAAATCGGAAATCGAATCAAAAGCGTCCGTGTTTGTATTGTTGAAAGTGGTCCATTTACTGCCGTCATAACCAAAAACGCCATCAACCATATACAGTTTTGCCCAGTTTGAGGCTCTTCCGCCTGCGGCTACCCATACATTTTTTCCACGGGCTTTGATTTCATAAACATTGGTGGTTCCTGGACCGTTTGGCAGAATTTCTTCGTTCGAATAGCCGGTGTTGCTTGATTTGATGAGTCCACGACTCCGGTCACCAATCCAAAGGATATTTTCAGAATCAAGCGTTGCTGCACGTGGTTCAAAACTCTTTTCGTTCACAACATAAACCGAGTACAACAAGGCCATTTGCTGATCATATACATAAACATTGTAATTGTTGAGCAATACGAATTTATCGCCGTCAGCGCGCATCTTAAGATGGCGTGATGTATTCGTTTTATCGAAATAGTCCCAGCTTGTTCCGTTATAAACAAACAGTGTATCAGTATTATAGCTATTGCGTGAGTAGTTGGCGAACAGTTTTCCGCCGAAGGCTTCTATCTGTCTGTACGACAAATCAGGATGTCTGATACCGGTATCTTTGGTCCATTGGTTATAATCGGCAAGATTCGGACTGTCGATATCAGCGTAGTAAATACCTGATTCGGTGGAGGCATAGAGTTTATTATTGTAAAAGGTAACATCGAATACATTGATATAACTTCCCTGAGGACCAATCAGATAGGTATCAAACACTTCTTTACGGTCAATATCAACCACAACAATTCCAAAACCGCAAGATATATAGGCGTATTTATCGATAAACATAATATCATTAATAACCTTATTCCCGATCAGATCTTTGTCCTTAATATCTCTCATATTCACAATTTTACCATCCTGAATAAGATCGATATTGGTGTTTGTATAGCCAATAAACAGGGTCTTGTAGTCGTGATTGTATTTGATGGCGCTGATTCCGATATCGTTCAGCCCGTTCACTTTGTTCAGCAGGCTGATGCTGTTGTCGTCGTGGTTATAGATGAACAAATCGAAAGGGGTTGCAGCATACGTCAGATTATCAGCCACATCCACATCAATCACCTGTTGATATGGTAGATGGGTTCTCCATTCGCCAATGCCGATTCCCTGGGCAAAGCCCATAAAAGGCGCGATAAAAAAGATAGTCAATAAAGCGGTTAATCTGTATAAGAAGGTCATACCCGGGATATTATTGTCGGTAAAATTAGGAAAATCTCTGTTGAAGCACTAACTCAAAATGAAGGGCTTTATTGTGCGCGCGTAGTTCGATAACAGGAATGAATGTGCTTATGAAACCTGATTGATCATGGATCCCGAAGACTCAGAGCACGAAATTTCGCTTCACTTTGGATTCAGTCATCACAAACGAACTAAAAAACTGACTTATATTGCTGATTACAGATAACTTATGAGTGATAAAAGAATGATAATCTTCCATATCGTCACAGTATACTTTCAGCAAGAAATCGAAATTCCCTGAAATATAATAGGCTTCCATCACCTCGTCCAGAGCGTTCATCTGGCTTTCAAAGTCCTCAACCGCCGCTTTGGTGTGGTCGTTCAGCGAAACAGAAATGTAAACAATCAGTTTTTTTCCGAGCAATTTAGGATCCACTTCGGTGAGATAATTGCGGATATGACCCGAACTTTCGAGTTTCTTGATCCGTTCGTGAATGGGCGTGGTCGACAGAAAAAGTTTGTTCGATAACTCACGAATGGTAAGCCTGCTATTTAACTGTAATAAGTTCAATAACTTACGATCGATTTCATCAATTTTTTTCATACATATCCTTTCTTTCTGTTCGAATCCTGTTTTTTATGGATCAAATATATAAATAATCTATTCATTTATGTTATTTAGGAATAATTTTCCAAATAATTTACGAACCATAGAATTTGCACATAAGATCGTACCTTAGCATGGAATAACATTCATTTTTTCATTCTATGATAGAAATCATTGATCAGATCACCAATACACAGGCACTGCAAAATGCGGTGAACCGTTTTCGTGAGAGAGGAATACTGCTTCCGACTTTTGAACAGATGCGGAATCCGGAACATATTCCAGCCAAAGTAAAAGACAAACTGAAGAACATCGGATTATGGGAAATTCATCCACTGAACCTGTTTCGCATCAGCTGGAAAAACCAGCCCATCGAAAAAGGAGGTTTATATGGAAGTCCAAACTTTATCGAAATTCCAAAAGCACTTTCCGGAGTTGATGCCCGTATTGTTCTGATGTTGGGTAAATGGTTCCCAACCGGCGCGCACAAAGTTGGGGCAGCTTACGGCTGTCTGGCCCCGCGCATCATTACCGGTGGTTTCGATCCCGATTATCATAAGGCTGTCTGGCCATCCACCGGAAATTATTGCCGTGGTGGCGCTTTCGATTCCAAAATTATGGGAACCGAATCGGTGGCCATACTTCCCGAGGAAATGAGCAAAGAACGTTTCACCTGGTTACGCGATGTTATTGGTTCTGAGGTAATTGCCACACCCGGATGCGAATCAAACGTGAAGGAAATCTATGATAAATGCTGGGAAATCCGCCGAACACGACCCGATTGTATCATTTTCAACCAGTTTGATGAATTTGGAAATACTGCCTGGCATTATAACACAACCGGTCATGCACTGGAAGAAGTTTTCAGACTTCTGGCTGATGAAAAAAGCCAGCTGGCTGCATATGTTTCGGCAACCGGATCGGCAGGAACGATTGCTGCAGGGGATTATTTGCGTACCATTGCACCGCACATCAAGGTTGTCGCGTCCGAAGCACTGCAGTGTCCAACCCTTCTCAGGAACGGATTTGGCGGTCATCGCATCGAAGGTATTGGCGACAAGCATGTTCCATGGGTTCATAATGTGAAAAATACCGATGTGGTAACAGCTATCGATGATGAAGATTGTATGCGTGTGTTCAGGTTGTTCAACGAGGAAAAAGGTCGTGAATTTTTGATTAACGAAGGTCTTGATCCTGTTTTTGTGGATCAGCTTGCGATGTTGGGAATTTCGGGAATCGGAAATATGTTGTCGGCCATCAAAACGGCAAAATATTACGAAATGACTTCTGATGATATCATTTTGACCATTGCAACGGATTCGGCCGAAATGTACACTTCGAGATTGGAAGAACTCCAACAGGAACGTGGAAATTATACTGAACGTCAGGCTATTGCAGATCTTGAAAAATGCCTGTACGGAACCTCGACCGATTCAATGAAAGAACTTGCTTATTACGACCGAAAAGCGATTCACAATCTGAAATATTTTACCTGGGTTGAGCAACAGGGAAAAGACCTTGCTGACCTGAACCAACTCTGGAATGACCGTGAAATATGGCCAAAACTCTTTGGTCAGGTGAATCGCTGGGATGAACTGATCAACGAGTTTAATGAACGAACCGGCTTACAAAAAGCCTACAGTTAATCAGCTGATAAACAAGATCATAATGAAAAATGTTCACTATCAGTGTGTTAATTGTG
>CAZVKW010000017.1:0-5395 GCA_964627945.1 uncultured Lentimicrobiaceae bacterium | reverse complement strand
AACCCTACTTTTTCGTTCAAGGACCGTGCCTCGGCTTTGGTATCAGCTTTCGCAAAGGAACACAGTTTCGACACCATCGTGGCCGCTTCTACCGGAAATGCAGGCTCTTCACTGGCTGGAATCTGTGCTTCTCAAAGGCAAAAAGCCATCGTCATCGTTCCGGCAAAAGCACCAGTGGCAAAACTTACGCAGATACTGATGTGTGGCGCCCATCTGATTCCTGTTAACGGAACATATGATGACGCCTTCGACCTGAGTCTGAAGGCTACGCAGGCTTTTGGCTGGTATAACAGAAACACTGCGTTTAACCCGCTTACCATCGAAGGAAAAAAATCGGTTTCGTTTGAATTGTTTGAGCAATTGCATTTCGGTTTGCCCGATCGGATTTTCGTCCCGACCGGAGATGGTGTGATTATTTCAGGGGTTTACAAAGGCTTTGAAGATCTTCTGAAACTTAATCTGATCGATCGGATTCCGGTCATTGTAGCGGTTCAGTCACAGGGAAGTGACAATCTTGTCCGGAATGTTGGCTCAAAAACTTTTATTGTAAAACAAAGCGATACGCTTGCCGATTCTATCTCAGTAGATGTTCCACGGAATTTCTATATGGCTGAGCAATATCTGCTTCAATATCTTGGTGAAACGATCACCGTCACTGACGAGGAAATTTTGTCGGCTTCGGCTACTTTGGCCGCAAATACCGGAGTTTTTGCTGAACCTGCCGCCGCAACAGCTTTTGCCGGATTACTGGCATTCGCAAAGCAAAACCGCCTGTCCGAAGGTTCCCAGAACGTGGTTTTGTTAACCGGAAGTGGTCTCAAGGACTTGAAATCAGTTCAAAATATGCTTACCTTGCCTCCTTCAATTGATCCTACAGTTGAAAATCTGAAAAAACTATTGTCATGATCTCATGGATACTCAACGGTCAGCCTCTCAAATTTTCCGGTGATCCGGAAATGAGTCTGCTTGGTTTTCTGAGAAACGAAAAACATATTACTTCTGCCAAAGATGCTTGCTCCGGACAAGGGGCATGCGGGGCCTGCACGGTCGAAATAGATGGGAAGCCCAAGCTAGCCTGCCGGGTGAAAATGAAAGAAATCGGGCAGTCGGAAGTAATAACAACAGAAGGACTTCCTGAAAAAATCCGTCAGCTTATCGGAGAAACTTTTGCCAGTAAAGGCGCCGTTCAATGCGGATTCTGCACACCCGGTTTCATCATGCGGATGCATCATCTGATTGAAAACAAGCCCTTTGCAAGCCGTGAAGAAATCAAAAAAGCTGTCTCTCCCAACTTATGCCGATGTACTGGTTATGTAAAGATTGTCGATGCCATTGAAAGTGTATTGCAGCAAATCCGTGAAGAAAAAAGAGTAATTCCGGCAGAAATCACCGCAGAAATCGGACAGCCGTTTCCAAAATATGAAGCTGTTGCAACAGCCCTTGGCGAACGAAAATTTGTCGATGATATGCATTTTGAAGGAATGCTGCATGGCGCTCTTTTATTCAGTCCGCATCCAAAGGCTTTGATAAAAAGCATCGATGTTTCGGAAGCCGAAAAACTAGCCGGAGTAAAGGCCATTTTCACTTCAAAAAATATTCCGGGTGATAAATTCACCGGATTAATTTTCAGCGACTGGCCGCTCATGATCGGACCCGGCGAAACAACACGATACATCGGTGATGTGCTTGCCCTGGTGATTGCAGAAACGGAAGAAATTGCACGTAAATCCTTGTCTTTCATTAAGATAGATCTTGAAGAACTTTCTCCCGTGACCGATATGCATCAGGCTCTGACCGAAGATGCCGTTCAAGTGCATCCCGACAGACCCAACCTGCTCGAAAGGTGCAAAATTCAATCGGGAAATATTTCAGAAGCCTTCGATAATGCGGCTTTTATCTCGTCCGGAATTTTTGAAACCCAGCGTATTGAACACGCTTTTCTGGAAACAGAAACAGCCATTGCGCAGCCTGATGGCGACGGTATAAAGATTTTCAGTCAGGGTCAGGGTGTGTATGTAGATCAGAAACTGATTGCCAAAATTCTGGCTTTGCCCATTGAAAAAGTACGTGTTGTTCAGGTCTCGAATGGTGGCGGTTTTGGCGGAAAAGAAGATATGACGGTTCAGGGACATGCTGCGCTTGCCGCCTGGTTGCTGAAAAAACCAGTGAAGCTGCATCTCAGTCGCGAAGAATCACTATTGATGCATCCCAAAAGGCATCCGGTCTGGATGGAAATGAAACTGGCCTGCGATGCTTCGGGGAAATTCACGGCCTTGAAATTGAAAGCAGCTGGCGATTCAGGTGCATATGCTTCAGTAGGAACAAAAGTAATGGAAAGGGTAGTTGGCCATGCTACCGGAGCTTATACCGTACCGAATGTTGATATTCAGGCAGATACAATTTATACAAACAATATTCCATCCGGAGCCATGCGTGGTTTCGGTGTTCCTCAAGTGGTTTTTGCCATCGAAAGTTGTATTGATGATCTGTGCAGACAAGGCGGTTTTGATCGCTGGCAGATTCGCTGGGACAACGCACTGGATGAAGGATCAAAAACCGCTACCGGCCAACGTTTACAGGGTGTCGGACTCAAGAAAACCCTTCTTGCTGTAAAAGATGAATTTCGGAAAGCAAAATATGCCGGAATTGCCTGTGGCATCAAAAATACCGGCGTTGGAAACGGAATGGTGGACGAAAGCGAAGTGTGTATCCGGATTATTTCTGAAAATGAAGTCCTCATTCAGCATGGCTGGACCGAAATGGGACAAGGCGTGCATACAATGGCCATCCAGACTTTGCATCAGGAAACCGGAATCCCGGCAAGGATCATTCATGTGGAAACGGACACAAAAGCAAATCTCCCGACCGGTATGACAACCTCATCCCGCGCGACTTCTCTTGTGGCTAATGCGGTGATCGACGCTGCCAAAAATCTGAAAACTGATTTATCAAAATCAACTCTGGTAAAGCTGACAGGAAAAAGTTATAAAGGGAAATACATCTGTGATTTCACCTGCAAACCAGGTGCGGATGTCCCTGACCCGAAAATTCATTTTGCTTATGGCTATGCCACACAGCTGGTCATTCTTGATGAAAATGGCAAAATCAGCAAAGTGATTGCTGCCCATGATGCCGGAAAAATTATGAACCAAATGCTCTTCGAAGGACAGATCGAAGGGGCAGTACACATGGGACTGGGCTATGCATTGAGTGAAGATTTCCCTTTGATGAACGGAAAACCGGTCAGTCTGAAATTCAAAGATCTGGGCATACTTCGTGCCAATGAAATGCCTGAAATAGAAGTAATTGGCATTGAAGAAAGTGATAAGTACGGACCATATGGCGCCAAGGGAATCGGGGAGATCGGACTTGTTCCAACTGCAGCTGCCGTTGTGAACGCACTGAACTTTTTCGATGGAAAACGACGCATGAAACTGCCTGTTCAGCGGAAATAATTGCTCTTGAATTTCTCGGTAAACACAAATAAAAAACCCGCTGCAAGCATGACTTACAGCGGGTTTGAATTTCAATAATAAGATTTAGTCTTTCAGGTATTTGCTGAGGAATTTCTCCATGGAGCGGTAGAAATCGAAACGGTTTTCCTCATTGTGGAAACCATGACCTTCGTTGTCTTTAACCATATATTCCACATCAACACCACGTTTGCGTAAGGCTTCAACAATCTGATCCGATTCAGCGATATTCACACGCGGGTCGTTTTTACCCTGTGCAACGAACAAAGGAGTCATGATCTTGTGGGCGTTCAGCGCAGGAGAGGTGGCTTCGAGCTGAATGCTGTCCGTTACCGGATTTCCAACCATTTCGTACATCATATCCAACATCGGTTTCCAGTAAGGTGGAATGGTATTCATGAAGGTAAATAGATTAGAAACACCTACGTAATCAACGGCTGCGGCATACAAAGTTGGTGTTACAACCAGTCCTTGTAAGGTTGCATATCCGCCATAGCTGGCACCGTAGATTGCAATATTGTTTTTATCGGCAATACCCTGCTGGATGAGCCAATAAACTCCGTCGGTGATATCATTTTGCATGGTAAGACCCCATTGCTTGAAACTTGATTCCCAGAAATCACGTCCGTAACCGGTTGATCCACGGAAGTTCATCTGTAATACGGCATAACCGCGGTTGGCCAGAAACTGTACTTCGGGATTAAAACCCCAGTTGTCGCGGGCCCATGGACCGCCATGAGGATTCACTATTACAGGCAGATTTTTTGGGTCAACACCTTTAGGCAGAGTAAGATAGCCATGGATAATTTTTCCGTCACGGGCTTTGTACTGGATAGGTTTGATGTCGGCCATCTTGTTTTCGTTGATCCATGGGCTCACTTCCTGAATCTTGGTGAGTTTGTCCTTGGATTTCTCGTAAATATAAAAGGCACCTAGTGAGCGGTCACTGTATGTGCGAACGATATAATTTTCTTCTGCTTTGTCGACTCCGGTGATACCGAGTTCATAACCGGGAAGTTGCGCTTCAATCTTGGCAAATGTTGCTTTTGTTTCATCATCAAAGAAGAATCGTTCACGTTTCCACGATATAAAACTGGCTGAGGTGAGCACTTTGCGTTTGTTCGAATAGGTGATTCCCGAAACATCGAAATCCTTGTTTTCGTATAGAACCTGTGTTTCTTTGCCGGTTTCCGGATCGAAAATTACAACAGCACTTTTGTCGCGACCGAGGTTTGAGGTGGCATACAATTGCTTATTATCGAAAGTGAAGAAGGAAACATCAAGCGATTCCTTGAAGTTTGTAGTCAGGATGGGTTTGAATTCGTCCTGTTCGGTTGCGCGATACAAGACCTGTGTATTGATTCCGTCAACAATCGCGAAAGCCACACGAAGTTTACCATCATGGTCGGTCATCCAGCCCTGGATATTGCCCGGGTTTTCGGCCAGCATGGTCATTTCACCGGTTTTGATATTCAAACGATACGGATCAAAAACCTGTGGATTTCTTTTATTCAAACCGATAATCACTTCATCAGGCTGATCTTCAAGATCATCGATGATTTGTGTGCGCACACCTTCGAAACAAGTCAGGCATTTTGGGTTTTTACCGTTGTAATCAACGCCGTAAAGAGCGAAGTTTTCATCACCACCGCTGTCTTTCAAAAATAGGATTCGGCTGTTGTTTGCCCAGAAATATCCCGAAATATCGCGGTCGGTTTCTGAAGTGATACGGGTTGCCTTTTCGCTGCCAACCTTCTGAACAAATATGTTCAAACGGCTTTCGAAAGGAGCGAGATAGGAAATGTATTTCCCGTCGGGACTGATGTTAAAACCTGTGCGGTCAGGGTTTTTGAAGAAATCCTCTAATGGGATAAGTTCGGGTTTCTGTGCCATAAGCGATTGTGTGATTACAAGGCCCAGTG
>CAZVKW010000016.1:23666-34402 GCA_964627945.1 uncultured Lentimicrobiaceae bacterium | reverse complement strand
CTGTCAAGCGTGGTTTGAATTAACAGATCCATATAGGCATGATAATCACCGGCGAATTTTTCAGTAACGCGATTGGCAATAACCAAACAAATAGTAAGCGCTTCATGGCCAAGCATTCTGCTTAGACCATATAAAGCCGATGATTCCATTTCAAAATTATTGATCTTGAGTCCGTTATAACTGAATGACTCAATTTTCTTATTCATTGTTAAATCAGCAAGTGCTAATCTCAGGCTGCGGCCCTGTGGTCCGTAAAAACCGGGAGAGGTAGCAGTAACGCCATGATAATATCCTCTGCCAACCTTTTTTAATAAACTTTCTGATACCTTCACAACATAGGGTCCGGGCAGATTGGGCGACCAATTCATGTGTTTCACAAAAGCATCTGTCATCCCCTGTTCGATCACTTTTTCGCTTCCACCATAAAAATGCAGCAATCCGTCCAATCCCAATGCATATTCAGCAGCAACAAAACTGGTTCCTACTTCAATTTCAGGTTGAAGTGCTCCGGAGGTTCCGAGGCGGACAAGATTCAGTTTTCTGTGTTCAGGATATATCTCCCTGGTTTTGAGGTTAATATTCGCCAAAGCATCTAATTCATTGATCACAATATCAATATTATCCGTCCCCATTCCTGTCGACAAAACTGTAATCCGCTTCCCTTTATAAGTACCGGTATGCGTCACGATCTCGCGGTTTGCCATTTGAAATTCGATATGATCAAATAAATGCGAAACATCTTTCACCCTGCCGGGATCCCCGACAAGAATAATCGAATCAGCAATCTGATGTGGAAACAGGCGTAAATGATAAACGCTGCCATCGGTATGCAAAACAAGCTGTGAATCAGGAATTCTAAGCATTAAATTCAGATTTCAAAGTGATACAAAATGAATCTGTAAAGGTAAGAACATTGTCTGAGGTAAAACGAATCAGAATCAATTCAGGAAAAGACGCTAATTTTACGGCTGTCAGGGTGAAAACACCTGCATCAATCCAGATAAAACAGAAAAAATGAAAAATAAATGGCAGGGAATCTGCGAAATCATCTCTATCGGCGACGAACTCCTCATCGGACAGGTTATAAACACAAATGCATCCTGGATGGGCGAACAACTCAGTCTGAACGGTTTAGAGCTCCGAAGAGTCATCAGCATAGGTGATCGGGCAGACGAAATTTCTTCAGCCTTAACTGATTCCATTTCAAGGGCCGATTTTGTTTTTATTACCGGTGGACTAGGCCCGACTGCGGATGATATCACAAAACCCGTTTTATGTGATTTTTTTAAAACTGATCTTATATTAAACCAGACTGCACTCGAATATATAACATCTTATTTTCAGGGTCGTGGTTTAGAACTTACAGAACGAAACCGCTCACAAGCCATGCTTCCGGCCAATTGCATCCCGATTCAGAATTTCAACGGAACAGCTCCCGGAATGTGGTTTCAGACCGAAAAAGCGGTTGTCGTTTCCATGCCCGGTGTGCCATTCGAAATGAAAGCGATGTTCACCAATCAGGTTATCCCGAAAGTGAAAACCCTCGTTAAAACGAATCATATCGCTCACCGGACCATACTGACCTGCGGCGTCGGTGAATCCTTTCTCGCAGATCTGATCAAAGATTGGGAATTGGCACTTCCGACACATTTCAAACTGGCTTATTTACCTCAGCCCGGGATGGTCAGACTTCGTTTAAGCGGCTCACATACTGATCAGAATATTCTTGATTCGGAGATGAGCATACTCCTTGAAAAACTTCAACCACTGATTGCAAAATACGTTTTTGGAACAGGGGAATCTACTATGGAACAGGTAGTTGGATCACTTTTGAAAGAACAACAGAAAACCCTTGCAACTGCTGAAAGCTGTACCGGAGGATATCTTGCTCATTTGATCACTTCAGTTCCGGGAAGTTCGGCCTATTTTAAAGGCTCGGTGATTGCTTATGACAACACCATTAAATCTGGATTATTGGGTGTGAGTGAAGCCGATCTGATACTTCACGGAGCTGTCAGTCAGGAAGTTGCAGAGGCCATGGCGATTGGAGCAAGAAAGAAACTGAAAACAGATTACGCACTGGCAACAACCGGAATCGCCGGTCCTGATGGCGGAACAGATGAAAAGCCTGTCGGAACAGTCTGGATTGCGTTAGCCTCTGAAAACGGTGTCAAATCGAAAATATTCCGTTTTGGCGATCATCGCGGACGAAATATTCACCGTTCAGCTATCGAAGCGATGAATATGTTACGGATGGAACTTATCAGAAAATAAAAAAAGCCTGCCAATGTAACATTGACAGGCTATCACTCGATTTGATATATTATACTACAGAATCACTGCACTTTGGGTGATGAGGTTTCGGTCAGCTTTTTTAAACATCCCCTGTAAAACAGTTCCGGGACCAACTTCAATTACTGTTTTCACACCACTTGCGATCATATTGTTCATGATATGTGTCCAGCGAACGGGTGAAGTCAACTGAGCGATCAGATTTTTCTTGATGATCTCAGGATCAGTAACTGATTGACCTGTAACATTTTGATAGATCGGACAGATTCCTTTTGAGAATTTTGTCGCAGCAATGGCTTCGGCTAGTTCCAGACGTGCTGGTTCCATCAATGGTGAATGAAAAGCTCCACCAACTTTCAGCGGTAATGCACGTTTTGCGCCTGCCGCCAGCATTTTTTCGCATGCAATGGCTACACCTTCCACGGTTCCTGAGATAACAATCTGATCTGCTCCGTTATAATTTGCAGGAACCACGATTTCGCCTTTTACGGAAGCACAAACTTCTTCCACGGTTGCATCAGGCAATCCAAGAATAGCTGCCATAGTGCTTGGACGCAATTCACAGGCTTTCTGCATCGCCATGGCACGTTTTGAAACCAAACGCAAACCATCTTCAAAAGTCATGGATCTGTTGGCAACAAGAGCTGAAAATTCGCCCAATGAATGCCCTGCAACAAGATCAGGAGTAAATTCTTCTCCAAGCGCAATCGCCAGACAAACTGAATGCAGAAAAACAGCTGGTTGGGTAACATTGGTCTGTTTCAGATCTTCTTCAGTTCCTTCGAACATGAGATCGGTAATCTTGAACTTCAGCAGGGTGTTTGCTTTCAAAAAATACTCTTTGGCTTTGGGCGATTTGTCGTACAAATCTTTACCCATACCAACAAACTGGGCACCCTGTCCGGGGAAAACGTATGCTTTCATAGAATTATCTTTACGATTATAGCTCTGTAGATCAGCGGATCAGCAGGATGATATTATTTACGATCGCCGAAAAAGCGAAGCAAAAATAAGAATAAATTAATAAAATCAAGGTAAAGCGTCAATGCACCCATCAGGGTTATTTTCCGCATTGTTTCACCCTGCTCCATGGCTGAAGCCCCAATTCGTTTCAGTTTCTGAACGTCATAAGCGGTTAAACCAGTGAAAACCAATACACCCACAAAACTAATGATATAATCAATCATGCTGCTTTTCATGAAGAAATTCACGACTGAAGCAATGATGATTCCGATAAGACCCATCATCATGATAGAGCCGAATTTACTAAGATCAGTTTTAGTGGTATAGCCCAAAACGCCCATCAATCCGAACATACCCGAGGTGATCACGAATGTTTTAGCTATTGATCCACCAGTATAGGCCAGAAAGATGAAACTCAGACTGAGTCCCATGAGCACTGAATAAGCGATAAATACCAAGGTCATGGTATTGGCACTCAGACGAGAAAAACCTGCTGACATCAGCAATACAAGTCCGATCGGTGATAACATCACGATCCAGCCAAAAATGCTCATGCTGCCTGTTTCAACATTATACATCATTCCTAATAGAGCTGCGCTTCCTGATGCATAATAGGCGATCGCTGCTGTAAGAGCCAGGGCCACAAACATCCAGGTGAAGACATTTGCCAGAAAAGTGCGGCTTACCGATTGCGACTGGAAATCGGAAACCTGTGGATAAGGATTTTGTAAGTTATTCATTTTCGTGTGATTTTATTTGTAACAAATTGTTTTATAAATGATTAATGAAGCTTCGATCCGATGAGACTGATAAATTCAGAACGGGTTTCGGCCCGTTGAAAAGCTCCTGTAAAATCGCTGGTGGTGGTCACTGAGTTTTGTTTCTGCACACCGCGCATCGACATGCACATATGTCGTGCTTCGATCACAACAGCAACTCCAAGCGGATTGAGCGCGTCCTGAATAGCTTCCTTGATTTGTGTGGTTAGCCTTTCCTGAACCTGTAAACGGCGCGAATAGGCCTCCACCACCCTTGCAATCTTACTCAGACCGGTGATATAACCATTCGGAATATATCCGATATGTGCCTTACCAACAAAAGGAATCATATGATGCTCGCAGAGCGAAAAGATTTCAATGTCTTTCACAATCACCATTTCGCGGTAATCTTCCTTGAATCGTGCCGAAAGAAGGATCTCACGCGGATCATGATCATATCCCTGCGTCAGAAACTGAATTGACTTCGCAACACGACGTGGTGTATCGAGCAATCCCTCGCGATTGGGATCCTCGCCAATCAAACCCAGAATTGCACGGTAATGCTTCTCGAGTTCTGCGAGTTTCTCAGGGGCGTATTTTTCGATCTTTTCGTAGCCCAGAAGATCTTTTTTGTTCTGTTGCATCTGATCGTGTTTTAGTTTTTTTGAATAATCACTGATATCAACAATAATGCCATGCTATTTGTTTCAAAACTAATTGCCAAAATATTCTGCCGAATTGTTTTCCGACTCAAATATTTTCACAGAATGCAATTCTGCCCCCAGTTGCCGGACCTCATGCTCAAGCTGTTGCCATACACCAATGGCGAGCATTTCGGTGGAAGCAAAAACACCTGACATAAAATCCACTTCGAGGTTGATGTTCCGGTGATCGAGCTTGGCAATCACTTTTTCGCGTATTACCTGACTCAACAGCTTCAGATTCACCAGAAAACCGGTTTCCGGATCGGGTTCACCTTTGATCGTCACAAAAAGTTCATAGTTATGTCCATGCCAGTTAGGGTTCGAGCATTTCCCGAATACTTCCATATTCTGTTCATCCGTAAAATCGGGTCTGAACAGCCGGTGTGCTGCATTGAAACGTTCGCGCCTTGTAATGTAGATCATTGTATTGGCTTAATGATTTGACAAAGATAAACTGAATTCGGTATACTGGTTTGATTCAAGAAATTTGAATAGAAAATGAAGCTGATTATCGGTTAAAGATTTTATTTCCCTGAAACCGTCTTCACTTCAAAGGCGGTGAAAACCACATAGTAAACAAAAAACAGAATGATAAACGGAACGGCATCCACCCTGTTATAAAATGCGTAAGCAAGAATAATGAACAGATTTAAAATGAACTTTGAAAATGTTGCCATCATGAAATAATTCGCGAAAGTGCTCATTTTCCTTTGTTTGGCTTTTTCAAAAAGCCAGAATAAAATGGAATTTGTCAAAACAAAATAGGCTAAAACACCAGGCCAAGCCGGGCTTACCCAACGTGGAACATACATTTGGGCAATCATTGTGGCAAGCACAAGCAGCACTGAAATAATCAAAATTGAAAGGACAAATTTTTTCATGAATCAGGGTTTTTTGAGAAAATCTTTTACGGCAAAATAGATCGACATGATCACACCCAGAATGGATAAAACAATCGTAAAAACAGGTATTTTCCAGGCCAGCCAACTATCAATCCAACGTCCTCCGAATACACAGGCCAGAATGATAAACAACATCTGGAAGGCCAGCGAGGAATAACGTCCGTAGGTTTGCAGCGAACTCGGCTCTTTCCGGTCTTTATCCTTGGTTTTCAACATGATTTATAACCTTGTCGGTCATTTCACATTTTCCACGGTAACGGGCACCGACCTCAATCGCAAGCCTTCCGGTTTCAAGATCACCTTCAATCACTGCCGTTGCCTTGAGTGATGTGAGTTCTTCAACCTGCATCGAAGCTTTCACATTGCCCGAAATATCGGCATTCTGGCAGCTGATTTTGCCGGTTACAACTCCTGAAGGACCGATAACCAAACGACCTGTTATTTTAATGGATCCTGTGAGGATACCATCAATCCTGAAATCACCGGTCGATTCAATATCTCCCGTAATGATCGTTCCCTGTCCGATGATATTACGTGCAGGAAACTCGCCCACAACTTTACTAATCTTTTTAAAGTCCATAATTATTCAGTTTTTTGGGTGTTTTTTTCCCAGAAACGTTTGTATTGTTCAACATCTTTACTCCGGTAAAAAACCGGATAATTTGTCAGTGAGACAGGTAAAATGATTATTTCAGCCATATCGAGGGAGCCAAAAACATATTCGTTTCCGGCAAGTGCTCCAAAATAATCGTTCGATGCCTCCAGATCATCAAAATTTCCAATGGTTATCAGTGTGCGCTCATTATCAAGTACTAAGCTTCTGATAATCAGTTTATTTAATTTAAAATTACGTTCGTTAAAGTCAGAGATACGCACCTTCAAAGGATCCGTCCTGACGTTCTTGCTGTTGGTGACTATCATAACCAGATGGCCTGACGCAGCATCGAAAGTATACGGGAACTCTTCTATTTTCTGTTGAATGGTATCTCCCGGCTCGGGTGGAAGTTCGATATTCAGGTTGTATTCCTTGTTTACACTTCGCAAAATCTCAATCGCACGATCTGCAACCGGACTCTTCGGATAGGTTTTAACTATCCTGTCGAGGCCTGCCGCAAGCGAGTCGACTGTCTGCAGCCTACCAGCAGCCACAGCCCTCAGAAACTCGAAACGCGGCATCAGCATGGTATCCGCGGCATACATTGTCCTTGCCCGGTCGGCATTCATCATCACGCGGTAAAATTGTTCTTCGTTGTATGCATCCAGTGTTTGCTCATAAAAAGCACCGGATTCATCATCAAGCGCGGCCTTTTTCACAAAATACTGCGGATCAAGCAAAACTTTGGCGTAATCCGAATCGGGATATTGTTTCAGAATCTGATTCCGATAGCTCTCAGCTTTGGCTGTATCATCTTCCGATACATACATTTTAAACATCGCATACATGGCCTGCAGACGGTATTTATTATCCGGAAAACGATCGTTCAGTGTTTGATAAGATTCTTTCGATCGTGGATAATCATGCAATTGTTCTTTGTAGATATATCCCAGATTATTAAGCGATTCCATCACTGATTCCAGCGCGGCTGTCTTCTCTTCCTCCTTAAATGGGATGTCCTGCAGATAATATTCCGGATCACGCGGTGTCAGGCTTGCAGCTGCAGAGTCCTGTTCGGTCCCATTGTTCTCACCTGCCGCCAGAAAACCTTCGCTTTCGCTTGCCGTTATGCTTTGTTTGTCGCTGATGCGCCAGTTATCTTCCAGCCGGCGACGTCCCCATTTTTTCACAAATTCGGTAAACCCAAAACTGAGCGTATTCGGATTGTAGAAATACCAGTCGGCTGAATTTGATGTTCCACCTGCCGGTGTACTTGTATTGTTTCGCTGTAGAACATTGTTACGGGCATCGCTGGCTTCTTTTTCGGCTTTTGCACGCTCGCCTTCCACATAAGCCGTAACAAGTTTACCAATAACCATATTACGTGAGCCTGAATCCATTTCAGCCAGACGCACCAGACTGTCCTGCAACTGAACCGTACTGAGGTTTAAAACAAGATCGTTCAGCACTTCTGCCTTGCTTTTGATGCTGTCGTAGCCCGGATAATCTTTTTGAAGCACCCTTACAGCGGTATCGTAATATGCCTGAGCGACAATATATTCATTGTTGTCGAACAGAATGGCTGCAAGCCTGAGTGCGGAAGTGGTCTGCTGATTTTTATCGTTCACTGTTGTCGAAACTGACTTCTTTAAATGAGTGATTCCCAATGGTTCATCACCTTCTTTCAATGCAATATCGGCCAGTGCATAGTATATCTTATCCAGATAATCTTTGTTCTTTTCGTCGCGCAGCATCTTGTTCAGAACCTTCACTATCTGCTTGCTGTCGCCCTGTGATGCGTCGTAAGCAGTTGCCAGGCTGATACGTGCCGCGAAAGCCATTTCGTAAGGAGGATTGCGCTTGATTACCAGCTTATACATTTCGAGGGCACGACTGAGGTCGTTCTGTTTCTGATAAATCTGCGCCAGCGCATACATCGCCCGAGTTTTGAGCATCCGGTTGTTATTATCAAGTAATCCTTGTTTGAGACTTGAAGCGGCTTTATCAAATTTTTCTGTTTTGATCATGAAATCAGCATAGAAAAAATGAAGATTTCGGGTCACTTCAGTGGGCATCTCTATTTCTTTTGCCATGCTGAAAAGACTCTGAAACAGAGGTTCGGCCTTTTCGTATTGTTTTGTCTGAACATAGGTGTTGGCGAGCCACATCTGGGCAGTAAAGGCAATTTCATCCGGACCGTACTGCTTGTTAACAAAATCAAAAGTGCGCCGGGCACTTGTATAATCCTGTTTATAAAAATGGGCTTTCCCCATCAGCAGATAGGCATCCTTGATCCATTTGACGCGCTCTTTGCCGCCGAAAACCATTGAATGCCGCTGTATTGTAATGGCTGATTTCTGGATGGCCCGGTCGTTGTTGGTATTTTGTTTCTGGGCATCACTTTTCTTGCCGTAATTATTAACAAGCAATACTTTCGAATAATCGTCGACAACGATCTTTCGCAATTCCGTAACACCCGTATTCAGGCCTTCGTTGCCATTCCAGTAAACATTGTAATGACTGGTGACATTGTGAAAAGCACGTCGGGAAAACGTGTTTTTTTTCGTCGAACAGCCCACCAATACAGTGAGAGTCGACAAAACAGCCAAAGTAAATAAAACAGTAAAACGCTTTCCTTTCAAATGATTCAGATTTTTCTGAAACAATAACTCAATTTCAGGAAGCTTATTTTATGCTGCGTAGCAAAGTTCTTTCCTCCTGTTTTGCAAAAATACGAATTCAATCCTGATTTTGCCAGACCTTCAGATGATTCCGGACCTAAAACTTCACAAATATTTCTTTTTCAGTAGAATAAGTTAACAATTGTTAATCAGAAGACAGGCTTCAAACAGCTAAAGTTCGGGATATATGTTTTTTTTCTACTTTTGCACCTCCATTCAGCGATTGGGCTATGCCGAGCAAAAAGAAAGAAAAACTGGTTCATAAACTCAGGTTGAAATACCGCCTGGTGATCTTCGATGATGAAACATACGAAGAGAAATTCAGTTTTAAACTGAGTGCTTACAATGTGTTTTTTTTTCTCACCAGCTTGAGTGTCTTACTCATTTTTATCACAACCTATATCATCGCGTTTACTTCGCTCCGCGAATATATTCCGGGATACAGCAATGTTGGTTTCAACAAAAGAGTCTACCAAATGCAGCGAACTACCGATTCGCTTGAAGATGTGCTCCGCCAAAACGAATTATACTTCGAAAATATCAAACGTATTGTGGATGGGACAGGTGATTTCTCTTCCGAAACCAGACTTGGCGGTGATAACGAAGTGAAAAATATCCAAACCGATACCATTCATTTGCGAAAATCAGCCGAAGACAGTTTGTTGCGACTCGAATTTGAATCGGCTGAAAGATACAACCTACAGGTTGAATCGTCGCTTACTCCTGAAAGCCGCAAAAAAGCGATGGCTGTAACTGGATTTTTTGTTCCGCTCAAAGGAATGATTACCAGTGATTTCGATTCAAAAAAGCGTCATTATGGCGTGGATATTGTTGCCGGAAGTAACGAAGCCATCAAAGCAACGCTCGCCGGAACGGTAGTGTATGCCGATTGGTCGCTCGAAAAAGGCTATGTGATTGGTGTTCAGCATGCCGGTAATTTCTTTTCGCTCTATAAACACAATTCTGCCCTTCTGAAAAAAGAAGGCGATCTGGTAAAAGCCGGTGAGCCCATCGCCATCATCGGTCAAACCGGAGAACTCAGCACCGGACCACATCTGCATTTCGAACTCTGGTTCAACGGAAGCCCCATCAATCCGAAGGATTATATTTCGTTTTAGCTTTACCGGTTATCAAGTTTCATAAATCGAATACACGACTTCCTCTCTATCCAACAGATTCATAGTATTTTAACAAGATTTGACAATTCAGCCTGATGGTGATGCCCGAAAAATCCGTATTCTTGCAAACTGAAATTTTGCTTAATAATAATTAACGTCCCGGGATTTTTTGCCTGAATCAATAGGTAAACGGATTGCCAGACAACATAATCACAGCTTTTACATGGTAATACTCATCAAAGTACTTCAGCTCCTTTTAAGTTTATCCATTCTTGTTATCGTTCACGAATTTGGTCATTTTATCGCGGCCAAAGCCTTCAAAACCAGGGTTGAGAAGTTTTACCTCTTCTTTAATCCATGGTTTTCGCTGTATAAATTCAATTATAAAGGCACCGAATACGGCATCGGATGGCTTCCGCTCGGAGGTTATGTGAAAATCACCGGAATGATCGACGAATCGATGGATACCGAAGCCATGAAACTTCCTCCACAACCCTGGGAATTCCGCTCGAAACCGGCTTGGCAGCGATTGATCATCATGCTTGGCGGTGTGATTATGAATGTAATTCTTGCTTTTGCAATCTATATCGGAATGCTTTCGACCTATGGCGAAGAATATTTGCCTACATCCGAAGTGAACAAATACGGCATTTCGGTCGATTCGCTGGCCGGTCAGTTTGGTCTGCAAAACGGCGACAAAATCCTTGCCGTAGATGGAAAATA
>CAZVKW010000016.1:10210-23566 GCA_964627945.1 uncultured Lentimicrobiaceae bacterium | reverse complement strand
TATTTTCAGGAATTCAAAGACAGACTTCAAAGCTTTAAAAATCAAGCCGTTATCCTCGATGTAAAAAGAGGAACGGATACACTTCATCTGGCAATGACTATTCCGGCCGAAGGACTTATCGGCGTGACCCCAAAGCAACAGATCGACGATTTTTTCACCATGAATCAGATTGATTATTCGATTCTGGAAGCCATACCTGCCGGAGTTCTAAAAACTTTTGACGGCATTGGCGGTTATCTCAAACAGCTGAAGCTCATGTTTTCACCAGAGGTGAAAGCTTACGAAAGTGTAGGTGGTTTCATCACCATTGGCAGCATTTTCCCGGCACAGTTCCACTGGGAAAGTTTCTGGCGTCTGACAGCATTCCTGAGCATCATGCTTGCTGTATTGAATGTGTTACCTATTCCGGCACTTGATGGCGGACATGTTGCTTTCCTTTTCTACGAAATTGTAACACGTCGCAAACCCAGCGATAAATTCCTCGAAGTAGCGCAGATTATCGGCATGGTATTGCTTTTTGGTTTGCTGATCTTCGCCAACGGAAACGATATTGTGAAGTTGTTTAGGTAGTTGGAAGACCGGAGACGGAAGACCGAAGTCGGAGGCTCGAAGACAGAAGCACGAAGTCAGAAGCACGAAGTCGGGAGACCGAAGTTGACTTTCCATGATGTTTGATGAGGAAAACTCATTATTTGGAATTTACTCATGTTTTACCAGAGTACAAGTACTTTAACTCACTCCCAACTTTAGCTCACTTCCAACTTAAAACTCTAAGTACTTTAAGTACTCAAGGCACTCTAAGTACTCAAGGCACTCTAAGTACTCAAGGCACTTCCCCTCACTCTTCAACCTTCTCTCTCAGTGATTTGAATCCGCTTCCCAGAATCTCGCTTGCATCAATTACTGTTAGAAATGCTTGCGGATCGATCTGATGGATATATTCCTCAAGACCAGATAGTTCGCGGCGGTTTAGCACCACATAAATCAGGGTGCGTTCATTTCCGGCATACATTCCCTGCCCTTTGATGAAGGTTCCACCACGGTGAAGATCATGGATGATTTTCTGACCAATCAGCTCGTATTGATCCGAGATAATCAGTGCGACCTTATCATAGCTGATTCCTTGCAGAACAGTATCAATCACTTTCCCCATCACAAAAATCGTGATCAGCGAATACATCGGGATGGCCCAATCGGTAAAAACCAGCGCCCCGAACAAAACAATCACAGCATCAACCATCATCATGAGTTGCCCCAGCGGGTAACTGGTCCATTTGCCCAGCATCATCGAAACCAGATCGGTACCACCACAAGTAGCTTTTGCCTTAAAAAGCAAACCTACACCCAATCCGACCACAGCACCGCCAAAAATGGCGGATACCAATGGATCACCTTGAATAACAGGATCTTCGCCAACCCACCATGTAAGCAAATCCATGAATGCCGAAGTAAAAATGAATCCGGTAATTGTCTTTGCACCGAAACGTGGCCCAAGAATTTTGATTCCCAGCAAGGTAAGCGGGATATTGAAGGCAAGTGCCATCAAGCCAACAGGAGTGCCGAAAGTATGGTGAAGCACAATGGAAATCCCGTATACACCGCCTGGAACGATGCGATAAGGCGTAATAAAAAACACATAACCGGCAGCAATGATAAATGCTCCAATGATGATTAGCGCATAGGCTTTGAACCATCTGGGAGAAAAGAGTCTGTATTTCAAAATGAATTCCATTCCTGATGAATTTATTCAGTCACTTTTTCGCTGAGCGATTTGAAACCTTCACCCAAAATTTCGTTGGCATTGATTACAGTGACAAAGGCTTTCGGATCAATTTCGTGAATATACTCCTGCAAAATTGCCATTTCGCGGCGGCTGACAACCGTAAAAATGACTGTTTTCTCTGTTCCGTTATACATGCCGGTCCCGTGGATATAGGTTCCTCCCCTTTCGAGATCGTTGATGATTTTATCACGGATGGCTTCGAAGCGATCAGAAATGATAAACAAGGTTTTATCATACGTAACACCTTGTAACACAGTATCTATAACCTGTCCGGTAATGAAAATCACGATGAGGGAATAAAGCGGAATTTTGAAATCCCTGAACACCACCAAACCAATGAGTACAATTACAGAATCAACATAAATCAGCAACTGGCCCACTGGAAGGCGTGTATATTTGCTGATCATCATCGCGACGATATCGGTTCCACCAGAAGTTGCTTTCGATTTAAAAATGAGCCCCAGACCAAGTCCAAGAAAAACGCCTCCGAAAATCGATGAAAGCAAGGGTTCGTTGGCTACGAGTGGCTGATCGCCATAAAACATTGTTATGCCATCCACAAAAATAGCGGTGAGCATAAACCCAATCACCGTTTTGTACCCAAATCGAGGTCCCAGAATCTTGATACCCAATAATGTAAGCGGAATATCCATGCACAGGGCTGTTAATCCTACCGGCCATCCGAGCAGATAATGCAAAGCAATTGCGATTCCATATACACCTCCGGGTGTAATTTTATAAGGAGTGATAAACAGTACAAATCCAGCTGCAAGAATGAAAGAACCGATGATAATCAGGCTATAATTGATCAGCCATTTTTTGGAAAATACTTTGTCTTTGGTCAAAAAAGCCATGTTCAGAAAAATTTGCTGCAAAGGTACAGCCTTCGGCTTATGGCTGCTATAAGTCTGAAAGAAATAAGGGAAGAATTCGAAACAAACCGATTGAAATAGCCCGCGGAAACACAATAATTCAAAAAAAAAGTGGTTTTGGACAAAAACCTTGCTGAGTGAATAAAAAACAGGAGAATTCGACATATATATTGAACGGATATGCTATTTATTACTATTTTAGCCCCCGCAAACAAGTATTGTCGGATCGATTGATGCATTTGAACCTCAAGCTTTTCCTTATCATATTTTTGGGCCTTGGACTCTCGTTCGCTACATTCGGACAGCAGGCGCCTGTGTTTACACATCACAGTTACACGAATATGTTCACCAATCCCGGATTTGCGGGAATGGGTGAAGGAATCTGCCTGAACGGTATTGTGCGTCAGCAATGGGCAGGATTCAAAGATGCAGATGGGAACAGCGTTGCACCTGAAACCTTTCTGATCACAGGAGATGCTCCCATAAAAAAAGTTCATGGAGGACTTGGCGCTTCAATTATGCAAGATAAAATCGGATTTCAGAGTGATATAAATGTGAATCTTGATTATTCATATCATCTCGATGTTGGAGGAGCTGTTTTAGGAATCGGTGCCGGATTGAATTTATTGAACCGCACAGTTGATTTTTCGAAATTTGATCCCCTAACCGGAGGCGATCCAGCTTTGGCCAGCGGAAAGCAGAGTGATATGCTTTTTGATGCAAATCTTGGTCTTTTCTGGCAGGTCCCGGAAAATTATTATTTCGGAATTTCAGTCACCAGTCTTTTGCAATCACACGGCAAAGCACTCACCGACGGATCGGATGCCAGTTTTTCGGGTGACAGGACATTTTACTTTATTTCGGGATACACATTTCGGTTCAAGAACAACCCAACCTATGAATTTCATCCTTCACTCAGCATCATGACAAATACTGTTTCGACACAATATAATGTCTCAGGAACAGTTGTATACAATAAAAGGTTCTGGGGCGGCGTTAACTATAGGTTTCAGGAATCAATCGGGCTCATGATCGGACTATTGGTCAAGGATTTCCGTTTTGGATATGCATACGACATTAATACACTTGGTCTCGGGGTTCCGGGATCGCACGAAATAAGTCTCGGATATTGCTTTAAACTGAACACAGACAAAGGAATCAGAAGCTATCGGAATATCAGGTATTTATAATTGTTTATCATCAAATGCGAAAAAAAAGATTGCCGAACTAAACATTTTTTTAATTTTGGCCGTTCTATAATTGAAGAATACAAGGAAAAAAGGGATTCAATCCCCTCATCGAACGCTTTAATACATAATCAGGAACAATGAGAAACCTATTTTATTACGCGCTGGCGTTGTTGATTTTTGCAAGCTGCAGCAACACAAATCAGGGTGAGCTGGTTGGTGTGCGAAAAAAATCGAAACCCTTTTATCAGCCCGACCCTTATGGCATGGTTTTCATCCCACAGGGTAGCTACACAATGGGTGTCGGTGGTGAAGACATCACTTACGGTCAGTTAAGCGAGCCGAAAACAATTTCTGTTTCCGCCTTTTTCATGGATGAAACCGAAATCACCAACAACGAGTACCGCGAATTCGTTTATTGGGTGCGTGACTCCATCGCACGTACAATTCTTGGCGAGGTGCTTCCGGATGAATATCTGATCACCGAAAACGAGAAAACCGGTGAAGTATACGATCCGCCTTATCTCAACTGGAAAACCAAAATCGAATGGACCAGTGAAAATCAGGACGTGAGAGATGCTTTGGAAAACGGCCTCTATCTGCCTGATTTTGAGCGTTATTTCCGTCGCAAGGAGATTGATACACGTAAACTCAACTATGAGTATTACTGGGTTGACCTTCAGGCAGCTGCCAAAAAAGAATTTAAAGAAGGCGCCGATTTCCGCAACGCCGGTCTTTCAAACCGTCCTCAGGGTCTCACAAACCGTTCGGTTTATGTTCGCAAAGAAATGATCAATGTGTATCCGGACACTTTGGCCTGGATTCATGATTATACATATTCATTCAACGATCCTCTCACCGAGAAATATTTCTGGCATCCTGCTTACGATCACTATCCTGTGGTTGGTGTTAACTGGAGTCAGGCAAGAGCTTTCTGTGTATGGAGAACTGAAAAACTCAACACTTATCTCCGTTCACAAAAAGGCGAAGTAGCGCTGGCTGAATTCAGACTTCCTACCGAAGCCGAATGGGAATGGGCTGCTCGTGGTGGAAATCACCTGAACCCTTATCCATGGGGTGGACCTTATACACGCAACGAACAAGGCTGTTTTCTTGCCAACTTCAAACCATTGCGTGGAAACTACATTGTTGACGGTGGATTGCGTACAGTTATCGTAGGCCATTACCCACCGAACGACTGGGGTTTGTATGATATGGCTGGTAATGTTTCAGAATGGACAAACAGTGCTTTCGATCCTGCATCGTACAACTTCACCTGGGATATGAACCCTAACTACACTTACACTGCCAAAGAAAGCGATCCACCAGCCATGAAACGCAAGGTGATTCGTGGTGGTTCGTGGAAAGATATCGAATATTACCTCCAGGTAACATCACGTGCATATGAATATCAGGATACAGCCAAGAGTTATATCGGATTCCGCACCATTCAACCTTTCCTGGGTCGCAATAAAGGCGATAACCCGGCAAAAGCATCAAGAGTTTACAGATAAAAAATAGTTCAATACAATAAATTAACCTCAATCTTTTTCAAACAATGGAATTTAGCAAGCTAGTCAGAAGCAAAGGATACAAAAACTTCATGTCGAAGCTCTATGGTATCGGAGCAGCAATTGTTATCGTAGGTGCGTTGTTCAAAATCAATCACTACAATTATGCAAATGAAATGTTGATCGTTGGTTTAAGTACCGAAGCCATCATCTTCTTCTTCTCAGCCTTTGAACCACCTCACGTTGAACCGGACTGGAGTCTCGTTTATCCTCAGCTTGGAGGCATGTACCACAGTACCAAAGTTGAGAAAGAACTTGAAGGTAAAAAAACTGCTTCTCAAAAACTGGATCAGATGTTCAAGGAAGCGAATGTAGATGTCTCAACGATTGAACGATTGGGTAAGGGCATGGAGAAATTAAGTGAAAACGCAGCCCAGATGGGTCAGATTTCGAATGCAGCCGTTGCCACCAACGAATATGTTGACAATATTAAGACCGCTTCAAAATCAGCTTCTGAACTTGCAGGAAACTACAAAAAAGCATCCGAAGTTTTGGGAAAAGACGCAACAGCATCTGTTGAATATATCGAGAATATGAAATCCGCTTCAGCCAGCGCCAACAAACTCAGCAGCGCATACATTCAGGCAGCTGATATCATCAAATCTGATATGAACTCAACCGAAGAATTTGCCGGAACAGTTAAAGCAGCTTCTGCATCAGCAAAACAACTCGCTGAAACTTATGCTAAATCTTCTGCATTGATCAGCAAATCAGTTGAAGCACTCGATTTTGGTTCAATTGACGGTCTTGCATATAATAAACAGCTTGAACAGATTGCACAAAACCTTGGCAAATTAAATGCTGTTTACGAAGTGCAACTCCTAGGTTCTGCCAAAGCCAAAGAAACAAACGAACTCATGCAGAAATCCATGACCGAATACCTCGAAAAAATGAATATGACCGCTGCCAACGCTGCCCAGTTCAACCATCAATTGACTGAACTCACGTCCAGCATGACTGCCCTGAACAAGGTATATGGCAATATGCTGTCCGCTATGACTGGTGGAAAAGCATAATCATTCGATCTAAATTCATTTATTGACGTAATTAAAGACATTTACAATGGCCGGATACAAAGAAACCCCAAGGCAAAAAATGATCGCCATGCTCTATTTGGTGCTCACCGCCTTGTTGGCGCTTAACGTTTCCAAAGATATTCTTGACGCCTTTCTCGTAGTAAACGACAGTATGGAAAACTCTAATGATAGTTTTTCAGCTAAAATCAACAGCGAATATGCAAAATTCGAAAGTCAGTATCGTTTAAATCCAGGGAAAGTTCAAGAGTATTACGATAAAGCCCAACAGGTACGAACAAAATCGTACCAACTTATGAGTTATATCGAGGAACAAAAACAAGAAATCGTTGCTCGTTCTGAGAAAATAAGCCTTGACGAAGCCCGCAAACTATATTTCACCCCAACAGAGGTTCCAAACCCTCTCAAGCCAGGTGAAAAAGTAACTAAGTACGCGATTAACCTCGGATTAGTGCCTACCAAAGATAAATTTGACCTGACAACGAATTATATGATTGGTCAAACGAAGAATGGTAAAGCATACGAACTATCTGCAAAACTCAAAGAGTACAGAGCATATATTCTTAGCGTTATTGGAGAGCAATATTCTGATAAAATCGGACTTGTGACAGACGGTGTTTATCATGATGCTTCAGGAGCAAAACAAACATGGGAAATCTATAATTTCTACAATACTATTCTTGCTGCTGATATCACGATCTTCAATAAAATCATTGCTGAAGTTCAGACAGCTGAATTCGATGCTATTAATAATCTGTACGCAAACATTTCTGAAAAAGACTATAAATTCGACCATGTTGGAGCCAAAGTTATTCCCAAATCAATATATGTGATCGCCGGAACCAATTATGAAGCAGAAATCATGGTTGCCGCTTACGACTCAAAAAGCCCGTCAACAGTGAAAGTTGTTCGTGGAGCCGACAAAGTAAGTGAGGGAAGTTTATCAGGTGCTCAGGTTCTCAAAACAGAAGACGGAATTGCCAAACTTGAATTTGCCGGTTCAACTCCTGGTTTACAGCGTTATGCAGGTATCATCGAAATGGTTGACCCTTCGACCAACGAACTTGCACGTTACAGTTTCAACGCAGAATACATCGTTATTCCACGTACGCTTACCGTTGCTCCATTGAAAATGAACATCTTCTACAGTGGTTTGAAGAATCCGGTTTCAATTTTTGCTCCGGGTATTCCTTCAGATAAAATTTCAGCCACCATCAACAAAGGTAAAATCACACGTAAGGAAGATGGAAGCTGGGAAGTTGAAGTGCCAACCGGAGAAAAAGAAGTTACTATTAACGCAGTTGCTACTGTTGAATCAAGCACCATGCAGTTGGGTGAATCAAAATTCAGGGTAAAACGCGTGCCGGATCCGGTTGCAAAAATTGCCAACCTGACAGATGGTCAGATCGAAAAAAACCGTCTGATCGGCGCACGTGCCATCATCCCCGAACTTGTTGACTTTGATTTTGCTGATTTCAACTACGAAATTGTTTCTTATACATTATCGACCTATCGCGGAGGTGACTTGCAGACTACTGGTACCATCAAAGGAAACCAGTTCAACGAAACTGCAATGAACTTCATCAAGAACGCTGCGAAAGGACAAAAACTGTATTTCGAACGTATTCAGGCCAAAGGTCCGGACGGAACTATGCGTACCCTGAACCCTATCAACTTAGAAATTAACTAGAACCCAAATTCCAGGAGGATATTATGAAAAAATTCATCATCGCGCTTTTTGTACTTGGACTTATTGCAAGTTCAGCACAGAAACTTTCGGCGCAGATTCTCGACGAAAGGCCCGTGGATGGTTTATTCCCAAGCGATGGCACGATCAACAAAGATCCCATCCCCTTTCCTTACATCCGTCAGGCCGATGTGATGTGGTCAAAAAGAATCTGGCGTGAGATCGACTTTCGTCAGAAAATCAATCAGCCTTTCTACTATCCACTCGAATCGCACAATAACTGGCGTAGTTTCATCACCGTCCTTCTCGACGGTTTGAAGGAAAATCAGCTTGTTGCCTACGAAATCGGTAATACAGACGAAATGCTCGTAACAACTACATACAAGGATATCATTGGCAAACAGTCTGATACTTCGTATGTTACACAGCGTAGACCTTATCCTCCTTACGACGAATACGACACCGTGATCATCCGTGAGTTTGACCCAAGTCAGGTTATGCGTTTGCGTATTAAAGAAGACTGGTATTTTGACAAACAGCGTTCGCAGATGATGGTTCGTATCATCGCCCTTTGCCCTGTGTTGATGGTTGAAAAAGACGGCAAGGAAATTCCACAACCATTGTTCTGGATTTCTTACGCTCAGGCCCGCAAAGTTCTTGCAAAAGCCGAAGTGTTTAACCGTCAGAACTCAGCCGAAAAACGGACCTACGATGAGGTTTTCTGGAAACGGATGTTTGACAGCTATATCATCAAAGAAGAAAACGTTTATGATCGGAAAATCAATCAGTATGCCACTGATGTGGATGCATTGCTTGAAGCTGAACGTATCAAAATGGAAATCTTCAATTTCGAACACGACCTTTGGGAATATTGATATATTCCAAAACATAAAGAAAAAACCCTGTCCGAAAAACAGGGTTTTTTTCGTTTAAGGTTGTTGTAAACATTCATGTTCGTAATTTAGCAGGCAAAGCAGGAAAGTGTGAGTATACTCCTCGAAAATAAAATTGAATTCCTGAAAGGCGTTGGTCCGAAAAGGGCATTGCTCCTCAATAAAGAATTGAATATCTTCACTTTCGATGATCTGTTGAATTATTTTCCTTTCCGGTACATTGACAAAAGCAGGATTTACAAAGCAACAGAGATTGATAACGACAATGTTTATTATCAACTTGCCGGAACAGTTGACCAGATAAAACAAATTGGTAACGGTCATGCAGGACGAATCACAGCCAGGTTTACCGATGACAGTGGCAGTATCGAACTCGTTTGGTTCAAAGGATTAAAATGGATCAAAACACGATTTGAACCAGGCAAAAAATACATTGTTTTCGGGAAAGCATCTGTTTTCTCTAATCGGTTCAACTTTGTGCATCCCGAAATTGAAGACTACAACCCGGAAGATTTCACACAGGGGGAGAGCCTTCAGGGAGTGTATAATAGTACCGAGAAAATGAAAAATCAGGGTTTGGGAACACGTCAGATTGCCAAACTGATCAAGACCCTCCTATTCTCTGTTCACGAAACAATCGGTGAGGTATTTCCAACCTACCTGATTGATCAGGAAAAACTCATGTCGCGTAAGGATGCATACTGGAACATCCATTTGCCGGCTGATTCCACTCAATTACAGTTCGCGATTCAGCGACTTAAATTTGAAGAACACTTCTTTTTTCAATTGCATGTGCTCCACAACAAAAAAAACCGGGAAGAATACATCAAAGGATTCCGTTTTGGAGTAGTTGGGAATTATTTCAATGAATTCTACAACAATCATATGCCTTTCTCACTGACTGAAGCCCAAAAACGCGTGATTCGTGAAATACGGACTGATCTCGGCTCAGGACAGCAAATGAACAGGCTGTTGCAAGGCGATGTGGGAAGCGGGAAAACCATCGTTGCACTCATGATCATGCTTCTCGCATTAGATAATGGCTTTCAGGCAGCCCTGATGGCTCCGACCGAGATTCTCGCAAACCAACATTATATTGGTATCCGTGAACTTCTTAATAAAATGCAGATCGAAGTTGCTTTGCTGACAGGTTCTACCAAACAAGCCCAAAGGCGCATCCTTCATGAAGGACTGCAAAGTGGCAGAATACAAATCATCATTGGTACGCATGCTCTGATTGAGGATAATGTTCAGTTTAAGCAACTTGGATTGATTATTATCGATGAACAGCATCGGTTTGGAGTTGCACAGCGTGCCCGAATGCTCGAAAAGAATGACACTCTCCCACATTTTCTTGTCATGACAGCAACACCCATCCCACGAACGCTTGCCATGACACAATACGGTGATCTCAATCAGTCGCGCATTGATGAGCTTCCACCTGGACGTAAAGCTGTTGAAACTTTTCATTTATACCACAATCAGCGATTAAAAATGATCGGTTTCCTGCGAAAAAAGATTGCCGAAGGAAGACAGGTTTATATTGTTTATCCCTTAATCCGTGAATCGGAGAAAATGGATCTGATCAACCTGATGGAAGGATATGAAAGCTTATTACGCGATTTTCCTGAACCGGATTACAGAATTTGTATGGTACATGGTCAGATGAAATCAGCTGATAAAGAATTTGAAATGCAGCGCTTTGTGAAAGGTCAGGCCCATATCATGGTCGCAACTACCGTGATTGAAGTTGGTGTCAATATCCCGAATGCCTCCGTGATGGTGATCGAACATGCTGACCGTTTCGGACTTTCACAACTTCACCAGTTGCGCGGACGCGTAGGTCGCGGAGCTGACCAGTCATATTGCATGCTCATGACTGATTTCAAACTTACAGCTGACGCACGCGCACGCATGGAAACCATGGTCAGAACCAATGACGGTTTCGAGATTGCTGAAGCTGATTTACAACTTCGCGGACCCGGTGATACACAAGGAACACGCCAATCGGGCCAGATCGAATTCAAGCTCGGGAATCTGCTTCAGGATGAAGCGTTGATAAAATCAGTCAGGCAAACAGTAAACCGACTACTGGATGCAGATCCCGCATTAAATGCTCCGGAACATCAGACGATGAAAGAGCGTTTTCGCCAGATTTTCAAGAAAACCTACGACTGGAGCCGGATCAGCTGAAATTCAATTTCTTAATGTTGTGCAGCCGGGAAGGCCAATTCGTGCTTCCAGCATCACTCTTCCAACTCCTTACTTTCCATCAATAATGATCGGAGCGCTTTTCTTCGTATCCATGATGATCAATTTCGCATTGGGTGAAGTGGCAATTGCTTTGATCATTTCATATTGTAACTGCTTATCACTCAAGCCAGTACTCAAAATCGTCTGATAATCCGCAATACCTTGTGCTTCAACTCTTTTGCGTTCTGCTTCCTGCTTCTCCTTTTGTAAAACAAAGGTCATTTTCTGGGCATCTTGTTCGGCATTGATCTTCGATTCAATGGAAGCCTTCACTGATGCTGGTAATGTGATATTCCGAACCAAAAGTTGCTCAAGCATCAGTCCACGATCGTTAAAATCCTTCTCAATCGATGAAAATATCTTTGTCTGAAACTCATCGCGTCTTGACGAATACAAAGCAACCGCTTCATAATAAACCGCATTGTCACGGATTTTTGTGCGGCAGATCGGACGTACGATGGTATTGACATAGTCTTCCCCAATATTTTTAAGAATATTCGGAGCTTCCATCGCGTTTACCCGAAACAAGACCGTGAGGTCGATAATTACTTCAAGTCCGTCAGCCGAAAGCACACGAATGGCGTCATCACCAACCTTATGCCCCTCATCGTCAACACCTGACATGGTATAGTTTTGTGTCTTCACATCAAACATAACCACTTCAACCAGAGGGTTGACCAGATTGAGTCCGCTTGGTAAAGTTGAACTGTAAACACGTCCAAATAATTTCTGAACACCTACTTCACCCGGTTCTACCTGAACGAGCGAAACAGTAAGAAAGCCTCCTATGATAACCAATATCCCAGCAATTCGTACCAAAGATTTATAAGGACCAGCTTCTACATGAATTTTAACCAGAAAGAAACTAAGTGTAAACACTATAATTCCAATAAGAATGATTGCCATAATGTTTTGTTTTTGATTTGAATCGTAAAGTTACTATGAATCGCGTGTAAATATGCAATTCCAGAAATTAATTTGAGAAAGAGACTATTCTGATATAGAAAATTGATGCATCAAAATTATTCTTTTGAATGCCATTAGGCGGTGAAAATCCGTTTCCGTCCGGATTAAGAACTTTGTATGCCAACAAAACATGACAGATTGACATTAAATCCGTATTTTTGCAGTCTTTAGAAAATCTCCTATGAAAATCTCGTATAACTGGCTCAAACAGTACATCAACATTGATATTCCGGCATCAGAAGTTGCCGAAGCACTCACATCCGTTGGTCTTGAAGTGGAAGACTTCCACACATTTGAAAGTGTAAAAGGCAGTCTGAAAGGTGTTGTAACCGGAAAAGTAGTTCAGTGTGAACGACATCCAAACGCTGACAAGCTCAGTCTTACCAAAGTCGATGTGGGTCAGGCCGAATTATTGTCAATTGTATGTGGAGCACCCAATGTGGCTGCCGGTCAGAAAGTCCTGGTTGCAACGATCGGAACCATGATTTACAGTGGCAACGATTCATTTGAAATCAAAAAAAGCAAGATTCGGGGAGAGTTATCCGAAGGAATGATCTGCGCCGAAGACGAACTTGGATTAGGAACCTCGCATGCAGGCATATTAGTTCTCCCGGAAGAAACAGAAATCGGACTTCCGGCTTCACACTATTTTCCCGTGGAAGAAGATGTTGTATTTGAAATCGGCCTTACGCCCAACCGTTCCGATGCAGCCTCACACTTTGGAGTGGCACGCGACCTTGTAGCTGTATTGAATCACAGAGCAGGTAAAAATATTTATTCTATCAAAAGGCCATCGATCAACGGTTTCAAAGTTGATAACAAAAACCTTCCAATTACCGTTGAAGTGAAAGATGTTGATGCCTGTCCACGATATTCCGGACTCAGCATGCAAAACATTCAAATTGCTCCATCGCCTGCATGGTTGAAAAACCGCCTGCTTGCTATTGGTGTAAGGCCCATCAACAATATCGTTGATATCACCAATTATGTCCTTTTCGAAACCGGTCAGCCTTTGCATGCATTTGATGCCGCTCAGGTAAAAGGCAATAAAATAATTGTAAAAAAACTTGAGGCCGGAACAACTTTTATTACGCTTGATGAAAACGAGCG
>CAZVKW010000016.1:0-10110 GCA_964627945.1 uncultured Lentimicrobiaceae bacterium | reverse complement strand
GCCGGACAGGAAATTCCATTCCTGATTGCCAGATCAATTCTCATCGATCTCGATATCAAGATATTAGATTATACTGACGAAAAAATGCTGCTCGAAATTCCTACCTGCAAAGTCGATGTTTATCGTCCTGCAGATGTGGTCGAAGAAATATTGCGCATTTATGGTTACGACAATATCGGTATCCCTGAAAAACTGAATGCATCAATCAATGTCAGCGCAGGAATCAATTCCGATAAAGTGCAGCAAATGGTTTCGGATATGCTCAGTGCAAATGGCTTTTACGAAATCATGAACAACTCTCTTACCAGATCGGCCTATACAGAAAATCATCCTGCATTTGATCAGAATAATAATGTAATCATAATCAATCCGTTAAGCAAGGAATTGGATGTTATGCGTCAGAACCTTGTTTTTGGCGGTCTTGAAACCATCGCCTATAATCACAACCGCAAGCAATTCGATCTGAAATTATACGAATTCGGAAAGACATATCAATACAAGCCTTCTGCACAGATAGATACAAAAGGATTGGAACCATATTCTGAATCATTTTCACTGGATGTATTCATGACTGGAAACCAGACTGAGGAAATCTGGAATAAACCTACGACAGCGCTTGATTTCTTCGATCTGAAACAAGTTGCAGAAAGCATCATCAACCGGATCAATATTGATCGCAAAAAGATCAGTTTAACCGAAGAAAGCAATGATTTGTACGAATATTCACTTGTTTACATGCATGGTGAAACAGAAATCGCAAGACTCGGAAAATTAAGTGCTAATACATTGAAACCGTTTGACATCCGCAAGAGTGTTTTTCATGCAAGTCTGAAATGGACATTGCTTCTGAGCCTGATTCCCAAAAAATCTATCCGTTACGAAGCCGTTCCGAAATACCCGGCTGTTCGCCGCGATCTGGCTCTGGTGCTCGACAAAAACATCCGTTTCGAAACACTTCAGCAACTTGCTTTTGCGACCGAAAAGCAATATTTACAGCAGGTGAGCATTTTCGATGTTTATGAAGGCGATAAAATTCCGGAAGGAAAGAAATCCTATGCATTGAGTTTTGTAATTCTCGACAAAGAAAAAACCCTAACTGATCAGGTAATCGAAAAAACGATGAACAAAATTCAGCAGGCTTTTGAAAAACAATTGGGTGCTGTTTTGCGTTAATCACAGAGGTTAACCTATTGAATAATGTATCTTTACAATCGAATGAAAGCGCAAGCTTCAAAATCATGGACATACAGGCAATAAAACAGCGTTTTGGTATCATCGGCCACGACCCGTACCTCGAGAGGGCGATTCAGGTGGCAGTCCAGGTCGCTCCTACTGACCTGACGGTACTCATAACCGGGGAAAGTGGAACGGGGAAAGAAGTTTTCCCGAAGATCATCCACCAATCCGGAGCACGCAAACATGGCCAGTATATCGCTGTGAACTGTGGAGCAATTCCTGAAGGAACGATTGATTCGGAACTTTTTGGACACGAAAAAGGCAGTTTCACCGGTGCACATGAAGCCCGCAAAGGCTATTTCGAAGTAGCTGATGGTGGCACAATCTTTCTGGATGAAGTTGCCGAACTTCCTATCTCAACGCAGGTTCGTCTCTTGCGTGTGCTCGAGAGCGGTGAGTTTATCAAAGTTGGTTCGTCCAAAGTGATCAAAACCGATGTAAGAATTGTGGCGGCTACCAATGTCAATATTCCCGAAGCGATTGAGAAAGGCAAATTCAGACAGGATTTATATTATCGTTTGAATACCGTTCCGATCATCATACCTCCTCTCAGAACGCGTCAGGCTGATATCTATTTGTTATTCAAGAAATTCTCTACTGATTTTGCCGAAAAATACCGTATGCCACCACTTCAGCTTTCCGAAGATGCAATTCAGGTTCTGGAGAATTATCGTTGGCCGGGAAATATACGCCAGTTAAAAAATGTGACCGAGCAGATTTCGATTATCGAAAAAAATAAGCTCATCAATGGTCAAACGCTCAGCATGTATATCCCGCGTGAAACTGGGACCAATCTGCCCATGTTGCTAAGAAAAGAGCAAAACGATGAAAAAATGTCGGACCGCGATTTGCTGTACAAGGTGCTGTTCGATATGAAAAAAGACCTCCTCGAACTGCGTGAGACAGTGAAAAACATGATCGGAGGCGAACTTGCTGATGCGCATCCACAAATCGGAAACAATCCTGTGATTTATCAGGTTAATCCAAATGATACCCATCATGCCAATTATGATAATCAACCCCGTATCGAAGTTGTGAAATCGAAGCAGGATGGTCCGGTTGATCATGCCGTAGTGATGGAAGATGAACTTTCGCTCCAGAAGAAAGAAATGGATATGATCAGGCAGGCTTTGAACAAACATGCCGGAAAACGTAAAAATGCTGCGCGTGAATTAGGAATCAGTGAGCGAACCCTTTACCGGAAGATCAGTGAATACAATATTAATCTGTAAACAGATGAAATACAATAAGATACTGTTTTCGATCATGCTCCTAACGATGCTGTTTTCGGCGCAATCATGCGGTGTATATTCGTTTACAGGTGCTTCAATCCCGGCCGGAGCAAAAACTGTTTCAGTGATCTATTTCCCAAACAATGCTATGCTTGTTGAACCTACACTGAGTGTAAGTTTTACGACCGCTTTGCGTGAAAAATTCACTGCTCAAACAACTTTAGACCTGATTGAACGCAACGGCGACCTTTCATTTGATGGTGAAATTGTTGACTTCAAAACCAGTCCTGTTGCCATCCAGAGCGACCAGACCGCCGCCTTAAACCGTATTTCTGTAACAGTTAACGTTCGATATACCAACAAATTAGAACCTGATAAAGATTTTGAGACCAAATTCACCCAGTATAAAGATTACCCAAGTGAGCAGGATTTCAATGCTGTCAAAAGCACCCTGATTCCTGAGATAACCGAAATGCTGGTCGAAGATATTTTCAATAAAGCAGTTGTAAACTGGTAAAAAAAAGAAAGTATGAATCAGGCAGAATTTACAGCATTCATCAAGGATTCCGAAAAACTATCGAAAGATAGCATTTCGGATCTGATGGATATGGCCGTTAAATTTCCCTATTGCAGTACTATTCAGGTCATGCTCGCTATGAATCTGCTCAAAGAAAATCACATTATCTATCAAAGTCAGTTACGTCTCGCTGCCAGTATCACCGCTGACCGTAATCTGCTCAGGAAACATGTCCGCAAGATTCAGTTGTTAAAAGATCCGGTTATCCTGCCCGATGAATACAAACCGAATCCGGCTTTTGAAAAGGTAAAGGAAGAAATTCCGCCTGTTGAAACGATTGTTCAGGAAGAAACAAATCCAATAGTTGAAGAAGAAACAAATAATGTTTCAGAAACAGCGCCTGAATCAAAGGCTGAAGTGGTAGAAGCTGTTGCAGAAATTAAAAAGAAAAGGAAAAAAATTCCTCCGATGGAGCCTGATGAAGCTGAAATCAGGAAAAGACAATCAGCCGAAGAACTGAAGCATAAGCTGGATGAGCGAATCCGGCAACTTGAAATTGAACGCCAGCAGATTGCATCCTTCGATACAGAGAAACCACATACAAAACAAGAGATTATTGATGCCTTCATCCGGACCAATCCCAGCATTTCACGTCCTAAACAGGAATTCTACGATCCGGTAAGTCATGCACAGCAAAGTATCACTGATCAGGAAAACATTATCAGTGAGACACTTGCCGGAATTTACCTGAAACAGGGACATTTTTCAAAGGCAATAAGTATTTTTGAAAAATTAAGTTTGAAATATCCGGAAAAAAGTAGTTACTTTGCAGCCCTCATTGAAGAGGCGAAGAAGAATAGCAACACTTAAAAAAATTTGACAATGTACGTTTTCATTTCTATTTTAATTCTGATTATCAGCGTTTTACTTGCACTTGTTGTGCTTGTTCAGAACTCCAAAGGAGGCGGATTGGCATCCAATTTTGCTGCATCAAACCAAATCATGGGTGTTCGTCAGACAGCCGATTTTCTTGAAAAAGCCACCTGGACCCTATCAATGGCACTACTTGTACTAAGTTTGGCAGCAACTATGACAATCCCAAGATACAATGCAGAAAGCGGTCAGGTTGACACCGAACTGCGCGAACAAATCGATCAGACAGCAAAACCGATTGATTTCCAGGCACCACCTGCACAGGACGAAAACGCCCAATAAGATTCAGAAAGCTTTAGCTTTTGAAATAAAAATGTCAGAATGTCATTACATTCTGACATTTTTTTTGTTTAATCCCCTTTGGCACAAAATATGACAGTTAGCTATGACCGCCATTCTATGGCTCAATTTAGTTTTAATAACCTTTAAAACACATCTAAATATGGGAAACTTAAGCATTAAACCATTGGCTGACAGGGTAGTAATAGAGCCTGCCATCGCCGAAAAGAAAACCGCCAGCGGAATTATCATTCCGGATACCGCAAAGGAAAAACCACAAAAAGGAAATGTTGTAGCAGTTGGTCCGGGAACAAAGGACAATCCGATGACACTCGAAGTAGGCAACACCGTTTTGTATGGAAAATATGCCGGAACTGAAATCAACGTTGAAGGCAAAGATTATTTGATCATGCGTGAATCTGACGTGATCGCAATCGTATAAATATCAATCATTTAAAAAAAATTAAATCATGGCAAAAGATATCTTATATAATATCGAAGCACGCGACAAACTCAAAAAAGGTGTAGACGCATTGTCGAATGCTGTTAAAGTTACTTTGGGACCAAGAGGCCGCAATGTAATCATCGAAAAATCATATGGCGGACCACAAATCACCAAAGATGGTGTTACAGTCGCCAAAGAAATTGAATTGACCGATCCGGTTGAAAACATGGGTGCACAAATGGTGAAGGAAGTTGCTTCCAAAACCAATGACCAGGCCGGTGATGGCACAACAACTGCCACCGTTCTCGCACAGGCAATTATCACTACAGGCTTGAAAAACGTTACTGCCGGTGCAAATCCAATGGATTTGAAACGCGGTATCGATAAAGCTGTTTTAGCTGTAGTTGCATCCCTGCATACACAATCACAGAAAATTGGTGACAGCAACGAAAAAATCAAACAGGTTGCTTCTATTTCTGCTAATAATGACTTCACCATTGGTTCACTGATCGCTGAAGCAATGGACAAAGTGAAAGCTGAAGGCGTTATCACTGTTGAAGCTGCAAAAGGTATCGAAACCTATGTTGAAGTAGTTGAAGGTATGCAATTCGACCGCGGATATATCTCTCCTTATTTCGTGACCAACGCCGAAAAAATGGAAGTTGTTTATGAAAATCCATTCATCTTGATCTACGACAAGAAGATCTCCATCATGAAAGATTTGCTTCCTGTTCTCGAAAAAGCATTACAGACAGGCAAACCACTGATCATGATTGCAGAAGACGTTGAAAGCGAAGCACTTGCAACTTTAGTTGTCAATCGTTTACGTGGTTCATTGAAAGTAGCAGCTGTGAAAGCTCCTGGTTTTGGTGATCGTCGCAAGGAAATGCTCGAAGACATCGCCATCCTCACTGGTGGAACAGTTATTTCGGAAGAAAAAGGTTATCGTTTGGAAGATGCTACCCTCGATTTGTTGGGCGAAGCTGATAAAGTGACCATCGACAAAGAAAATACCACCATCGTTAGCGGACATGGTGCTAAAGAAGCCATTGCAGCGCGTGTTGCCCAGATCAAAAAACAGATCGAATCAACAACATCTGACTATGATCGCGAAAAACTGCAGGAACGTCTGGCTAAACTTGCCGGTGGTGTTGCTGTTATTTATGTAGGTGCTGCCAGCGAAATGGAAATGAAGGAAAAGAAAGACCGTTTTGAAGATGCATTGGCTGCTACACGTGCTGCCAACGAAGAAGGCATCATTCCTGGTGGTGGTATTGGTTTCATCCGTGCTATCGAAGCCATTAGCAAGTTAAAAGGCGATAATGAAGATGAAAACACTGGTATCGCTATCGTAAAACGTGCGTTGGAAGAGCCACTCCGCCAGATTGTTGAAAACGCAGGTCTTGAAGGATCCGTTGTTGTGAACCGTGTAAAAGAAGGCAAAGGTGACTTTGGTTTCAATGCACGCACCGAAGTATATGAAAACCTTTACGAAGCTGGTGTAATCGATCCGACTAAAGTGGCCCGTATTGCGCTTGAAAACGCTGCCTCAGTCGCTGGCATGTTGCTGACAACTGAATGTGTATTGGTTGAGCACAAAGACCCAAATGCACCTGCACCACAAATGCCTAATATGGGTGGTGGTATGGGTGGAATGATGTAAAAACATCTATCTCCATATATACATAGGCCGGATCGTGAACGATCCGGCCTTTTTTTTATCCGTTATACCTGAAAGGTTTTTAAAACCTTTCAGGTATAACGGTAATATTTACGTATTTTTGTAGCAATGCACCCGTAACCAAAATGAACATTATGAAAATCAGGTTTTTTATTCTGCTCTTCATCACCCTTTGCGGAAACATCATGATCACATTCGGCCAGACAAAAACAATTCCCTTTGATGCTGATGTGAAAAAAATAAAATTTCAGGAAGTGATCAACGAAAGTGGCACACAGGCAGAGCTTTTCAAACGTTGTGTTTACTGGCTGAACGATTATTACAAAGATCCTGTACGTGTTACGATCGTTCGCGATGAGCCTACAGGAAAAATCATGGGAAAACACAATATCCGACTGAAAAACATCGATAAAGACAGCATTGTGACAGAAGGCCCGACTGTGTTTTATGAATTCACCATTGAAGTGCGTGATCAACGCTACCGATACACGATCACCGAATTGCTGCTGAAAAGTGCTTCACGTTACGAAGTTGAACGTTGGCTCGATAAAAGCGATCCGGCATACAATGAAGCTTATGCAGGATATCTTGATCAGATTGCTGTTTTTGTAGATGAATGGGCCTTGGTTTTGAAAGAAAAAATGAAACCTGAACCCACGAAGAAAGTCGAAACATGGTGAAATATTGATTTTCTGTAAGATAATTCTTTACTTTGTGCCACTGAATAACAAAACAAACACAAAATCGACGCGATGAGAAAACGCGATATCATCATCAAAGGCTTTTCAAAACTCATGAAAGAGGAAAAACTAAAGCTGGTGGCCGAGTATTTCGAAAACCCCGGTGAAGTAGTTTCCCTTCTCAAAAGTTTCTGGCACAGCGACGAAAAGCAGCAAAAGCTTTTTGATGAATTCAGTGAAAATACCATTTCAAACTTCTATATCCCTTACGGAATTGCGCCAAATGTAATGATCAATGGACGCAATTATCTGGTTCCTATGGTGATTGAAGAAAGTTCAGTTGTGGCTGCTGCATCCGCTGCTGCCAAATTCTGGAGCGAACGTGGCGGATTTCATTCCAAAGTGATCGACACCCGCAAAGTAGGACAAGTGCATTTCAGCTGGACAGGTGAGCCTCATGTTTTGTTTACTTTGCTTCCTGCCCTGAAAAAAAATCTGATTGAAGCCGTAAAACCGATCACAGCCAATATGGAAAAACGCGGTGGAGGCATTGTGGATCTTGAGTTGATCGATATGACTGATCAGATAGAGCATTATTACCAGATTAGGGCACATTTCGAAACAAAAGATTCGATGGGCGCCAACTTCATCAATTCTGTTCTTGAAGAATTTGGTCAGGCACTCAAAATATTTCTTGCAGAACAATACCAACTTCGCGATGAAGATCGCCAATGCGAAATCATCATGGCCATCTTGTCGAACTATACTCCTGAATGTATTGTAAAAACATGGGTTGAATGTAAGTTCAGCGAATTGGATCATGTGGATGAACTGCTTAGCGGTGAAGCATTTGCGCGTAAGTTCGAGAAAGCAGTAAAAATTGCACAGGTAGATATGTACCGCGCCACAACACACAACAAAGGAATTTATAACGGCATTGATGCTGTAGCCATTGCTACAGGAAACGATTTCCGTGCCATCGAAGCCGCCGGACATACATATGCTGCGCGAAGTGGTCAATACAGGAGTTTATCAAGAGTTGAGATTGAGGATGATACATTCCGTTTCATCCTTGAAGTTCCATTGGCTCTTGGAACTGTTGGCGGACTTACTGCATTACATCCGCTGGCCAAACAATCGCTCGAACTGCTCGGCAATCCATCAGCGCCTGAATTGATGATGATTGCTTCCGTGATGGGAATGGCAAATAACTTCTCTGCCGTTAAATCATTGACTACCAAAGGCATTCAAGCCGGACACATGAAGATGCATTTGTTCAATATCCTCAACCATTTCAAAGCAAGCGACAGCGAAAAAACAGCTGCGGTTGAATATTTCAAAGATCAGAAAGTCTCCTTCTCCAGTGTGGGACAATACATTGCGTCAATCCGAAAATAAAGCCTGAAGGAGAAAAATGCACTTCAGATCGAATGGAAAACTGTTGTTAACTGGCGAATACCTCGTATTGCGAGGAGCAAAAGCCTTGGCCCTTCCTTTAAAAAAAGGACAATCCCTCGAAATAGAAGAACTTGAAAATGATGGACATCCACATTTACTGTGGTTCGCTTTTGGTCCAGACAAGCTTTGGTTCAAATCATCTTTTGAACTTCCTTCGTTGGATATTATCGGAACAGATGATCGTAAAAGATCATCAAAACTGCAACTTATTCTCTTGACGTTGAATCAGTTAAATCCGGATATTTTCAACGGGAAATATTCATATAAAATAAAAACCCGACTCGATTTTAATCCTGAATGGGGCTTTGGAAGCAGTTCAACTTTGATCGCTAATTTATCCCGATGGGCGAAAGTGGATCCATACAGTCTTTTAAACCTCTCCATTGGCGGATCTGGCTACGATGTGGCCTGCGCCATGTCGGACAAAGCCCTGATTTATCAGATCAATACCTTGCGCCCGAACATCCAGAAGATTGCTTTCAATCCAGATTTCAGGGAAAAGCTGTTGTTTGTATACAACGACAAAAAGCAGGACAGTTCGGAAGAGGTAAAACGATTTAACCGACTCCATCACGAAAATGATTTGACCGCAACCATTGATAAGATTAATCAAATTACAAATGAAATTATAGTAAATACCTCATTTCATTCATTTTGCAACCTGATGAAAGAGCATGAAACTATCCTTTCTGATGTGTTACAACTTCCGGTCCTTGCAGAGAGATTCCCTGATTTTGACGGGCAAATCAAATCACTGGGTGCCTGGGGAGGAGATTTTTTTCTGGCAATGTCGGACAAACCTACTGAAGAAATCAGGGATTACTTCAAAAAACAGGGTCTTTCAACTTTCTTTACCTTTGACGAACTGATTCTCTGACAAATGCAGAACGATTTGCTATTTGAAAAATATAGTACAGAAGCTGTTCAGCTTCCAGCTCAAAAAGTGTTCCCTACTGAAATTGCCTGGCAAAGTCCATCAAATATTGCCTTGGTAAAATATTGGGGTAAACATGGAAATCAATTACCCAATAATCCTTCTGTAAGTTTGAGTCTGAGCGTATCACGCACGGAAACGAGACTAAAAGCACAGAAGAAGTCCACAGAATCGCCTGGTTTCCAATTCCTTTTCGAAGGGAAAGAATCACCCACTTTTGGTCAGAAAGTTCAGACTTTTTTACAATCTCTGTTACCCTTTTTCCCTTTCCTGGCTGAACTTGACCTCGCGGTTGAAAGCCGGAATACTTTTCCGCATTCATCCGGAATCGCTTCTTCAGCCTCCTCGATGAGTGCTCTTGTAATGTGTATACTCGAAATAGAACAACTGATTACCGGCTCTGAAATTGACCTACAAAAAGCTTCATATTTCTCAAGACTCGGATCAGGAAGTGCTGCCCGATCCATTTTTCCATATGCTGCAGAATGGGGTTTTTCAGAAAATATTGCCGGTAGCAACGACGAATTCGCTCTTCCTTTAAGTGATAAACTTCATCCCGTTTTTAAAACCTATCGCGACAGTATTTTGATCATCCACAGCGGGACCAAATCCGTTTCGAGCCGCGCAGGACATGCATTGATGGAAAATAACCCATTTGCAGAAGTCCGTTATCAGGAAGCCCGTAATAATACCGATTTGATTTTGAATGCTTTGC
>CAZVKW010000015.1:29210-34834 GCA_964627945.1 uncultured Lentimicrobiaceae bacterium | reverse complement strand
GAAAGCAAAGTGTATTATTTCTCAAACCTCATCATGACCAATGATTCTGAGAATCCTGATTTCGCCAAAGCCAGAACAGAGATTGTGTATGATGTTCTGGAAAAACTTAAAATAATGCCGCGTTGATTAGATTTTCAACCAATTAATACTCAAACGATGATTATAAAAATCTATTCAGGATTGATCCTTGTCTTTTTTATTGCTGCTTTTGCGATACGAAATATCAGAACTTACCTGGCCACAAGGCAGTCAATCAGGGGCAGTTCAAAAAAACTGACATTTTCAGTCCTCATTTCCACAAGCATTTATCTGTTGATCATAGGCAGATTGACTTTCATCAAGCCGGAATGGATTCTTGAAGCTGATTTTCAGGTATTTGAGTGGCTTCAATTACCGGGTTTGATTCTGCTTACTTTCGGATTTTTGTTGGGGATTCTGGCACTGATGTCGATGAAGAACTCATGGAGGGTCGGGATTAAATACGATCAGAAGACAGAGCTTGTGAGAAGTGGTGTTTATGCTTTCAGCCGTAACCCGTATTTCCTTTCGTACGATATTCTGATTCTTGGATACATCCTGTTGTTTCCTTCGCTCATCATCCTTGGTTTATACCTGATCCTCGTGATGATTTTTCACCGCATGATTCTGGAAGAAGAGAAATACCTCGAATCAAAGCACGGCGAAACGTATCTTACTTACAAACAAAGTGTTAAACGATATATGACCATAAAATGAGCCTTGGATTTCATTTTATAACACATATCAATACTTCAATTCTACCAAACAAAAAAAGCGCCCCATTCGGAGCGCTTTTTTCATATAAAATAATGTATTTATTGCGGTATTGAAGAAACAGAAGCGCCTGATTTAAAGTTCTGTACGCCTGTTTCGAGGAAATTCACAAAGGCATCCACATCCAGATTATAGGCACGTGGCTGCACCAATACATCGCCTTTATGTCCCATCAGCACATAAAAAGGCTGAGCATTCACATTGAACTTTGTGATCTGGAAATCAGCATATTTCTTCCCAATCGTTTTCTTTACTTTTTGGTCGTATGTCGATGTAACCCATTCGTTTTGTGGAAGTTCAGTCTTATCGTCTACATACAGGGCGACCACTACATATTGCTCACTCAGGAGTTGAAGCACTTTGGGATCGCTCCAAACATTGGCTTCCATCTCGCGGCAGTTTACGCAGCCATGGCCTGTGAAATCGATAAATAGCGGTTTGTTCTGTGCTTTGGCACAGGCAAGCGCCTGTTCGTAATCAAAATACCCCTGGAGACCATGCGGAAGATGGAGTTTCTCGTGAAACTTCGGTGTGTCGCAAATTTCAGAGCTGGACTGTGCCTGTCCGCCTCCAATACGTGCATTATTTCGCATGATGGCATTCAGGTCAAAATCATGGGTATGCATCGGTGGCATATATCCCGATAGCGCTTTCAAAGGCGCACCAAACATTCCCGGAACCAGATATATCACAAAACTGAAGGTAATAATTGCCAGAATAAGTCGTGGAACACTCAGGTGTTTTACATCCGAATCGTGTGCAAATTTGATTTTTCCTAGCAGGTACAAGCCCAGCAGGAAGAAAATAACGATCCACATGGCCAGATAAACTTCGCGGTCGAGGATGCCCCAATGGTAGGTTTGATCGGCTACACTGAGAAATTTCAACCCCAGTGCAAGCTCAAGGAACCCAAGTACAACCTTCACTGAATTGAGCCAGCCGCCGGATTTCGGTAGTCCACTCAACCAAGAAGGAAAGAAAGCAAAGAGCGTAAATGGCATTGCAAATGCGAGCGAGAAGCCAAGCATCCCGATAATAGGTTTCAACACCTGTCCGCCAGCTGATTCAACGAGAATTGTTCCCACAATGGGTCCGGTACAACTGAACGAAACCAGCACAAGCGTGAGCGCCATAAAAATTGTTCCGGCAAACCCGCCTTCATCGGCTTTCTTATCCGATGTATTGACCAGCCAGTGCGGCATGGTAATCTCGAACATTCCGAAGAAAGAGGCGGCAAAAACGATAAAGATGATGAAGAATAAAATATTTGGTAACCAATGCGTGCTGAGCCAGTTAGCGATATCAGGTCCGGCAACAACAGCCAGAATGGAGCCAATCAGTGTATAAATGGCAATGATCGATAAACCGTAAACAACGGCTTTCATCTTGCCTTTGAATTTACTTTCCTTGTCGTTCATAAAGAAGGAAACCGTCATCGGAATCATCGGGAAAACACAGGGTGTTAGAATAGCAGCCAATCCACCCAGGAATGCCATAAAGAAAAATCCCCATAATGAGGCTTTTGAACCGGTGATATCTGTTCCCTGATCAACAAGTGGTTTGTTATCAGGAACTTTACTAATTTTCGCTTCTTCTTTTTGTGGAGCTAATGCAGTCTCAGAAACGGGTAAAACGTCCGTTTTCAGTTCTGCTTTTACCTCAGTAGTGGCAACTTTTGTTTCACCCAGTTTGAAGGTAAATTCTTCTTCTGTGGGTGGGATACATTTTGAATCGTCACAACTCATGAAATCGATAGAAACCTTTACAATGGCTGTCTCTTTCAGCAGTTTCACCTTTTGTGTAAAGACAGCTTTGCCTGAGAAATATTTTAGTTTAACATCGAAATTAGGATCGTATTCCTCAACCGATTGTGATTCGGTTACTTTTCCAATGAGTTCAACATCCTTATTTTCGGTAAAAAAGAAGGTCGTTGCAGGTGGAGTCATTGGAATATCCTGCGAATACAAATGCCATTTCGGTTCAATTTTGGCAGTAAAAATCAGATTGTACTCGGTATCCGAAATTTTTTCAGTTGAACTTTTCCAAGTTACAGGCTCAAGCACCTGTGAAAACACGCTTCCTGTGAGCAATAACATCAGGAAGACCAGCAGATTGCGTAGATGTTTCATACGTATGATTTGAAGCAAAGATAGAACATATTCTTATTCGCAAACCGCCGGAATAGTGATACTAATGCGATTTAACAGAAATTAATAATCAATAAAAACGGGATTGATCAAAGCAGCCGGATCTGATAAACCGATCGCGTTTCAGAAGTGATTTTGCCATAATCAGCCTGTCGATGCCCGATCACCCACAAAATCAAACCCTTATGATCACAAAGTAACCGAACACTCTCCTTTTCAAACCTGGAGAAGTGCTTATCGGTAAAGTAATCACTCAGCAATTTAGACCCAATCATGCCAAAAGGAACAAATCGATCACCCTGTCGCCATTTGCGGATATGCAATGGAAAAGACAACAAATCGGCATCGAAAGAGGCCACAGCCGGATTTTTTTCAGGAACAAAACTGTCCAAGTGCTCCAAAATACTTATTTGCAAATTGACCGGTTCCTCGAGACTCCTTGTTTCCTCTTCTAAATAAATGAATAGTTCTGCGGACTTTTCTTCGAGTTTATGAATCTCAATCCGTTCATGCTCAAGCGACAGACGGTGTGTTTCAGAATAAAAAACAGCACCTGTAGAATCCAGATTTGCCGCAATGTTGCCCGTTTGTGAGCCATTGAACCCAAATTCACGCAGAATTTCGAACAGCAATGCCTCAGAATGCTGAAATCCGGATAGCTCCGACTTCAGAATATAGAAATACTCTTTTTCGGAATGTAAAAGCTGCAATCGTTTCTCAGATATAAGTTCATTGAGCAGTTTTTCATATGTAGCCAGATGCGCAATACTCTGCGTGATTCCAGCATAAGCGGTAGGTGATACTTCCATAATCTCAGGAAGAATCTTATTTCTGAGTCTGTTGCGCAGATAATCATTCTTCTTATTCGAGCTATCATTCCGCCAGCTGAGACCATTGATAGCAGCATATTGCTCAATCTCGTTTCGTCCGGCAAACAGCAAGGGGCGGATGATTTTCCCGTTTGTTTGAGGCATTCCTTTGAGTCCGTGCAGTCCGGAGCCACGGAACAGATTGATGAAAAATGTTTCAATCTGATCATCCAGATGTTGCGCCACTGCAATATAATCACAATTTTGCTCTTCTGCCACTTGCTCAAACCACTGATACCGGAGTTCACGGGCAGCGACCTGAATGGACAAATGATTATTCGCAGCGTAATCAGCTGTATTAAAATATTTTACAAATACCTGAATACCAAGCTCTCGTCCAAAATCCCGTACAAACTGTTCATCTCCGTCGGATTCATCTCCACGCAAGGAAAAATTCACATGTGCCAGAACAAGCTGATGACTGCTTTGGTGAAGAAGATGCGTCAGAACCACAGAATCAAGTCCACCACTGATGGCAACCAGAACTTTTTGTGGTTCTGAAGAAGTGGTCAGCTTCAGTAATTCCTTTTGAAAACGATCGATCATGCTGTAAAATTAAGCAAAAGCCTGTATTCTAGGTAAAACAAAAAATCCCGCCTGAAAGGCAGGATTTTTAATAAATCTGAAATGTGAATCAATCGATTGTCCAGGTTCCGCCACTGTTCAGCAGATCGTCAACCGTTTTGATCTTTGAAATCTGTTTTTCAAGTTTTAGGCTTGCTTCCATTGACTGGTCGAATGTTTCGATTGGCACTGAACGGATCACTCCAAGAGCAACCGGAAATTCTGGAGGCATCATTCGGGCCAGCATCACATGCACACCCGGATCAGGATCGTTAGGATTATGTACCAGCAGATCCTTCTCAGTTATTCCGTCTTCACCTATCTTCACTGCTTCCAGACTTGTTCCGCGTAATACAATGCCCTTGTCTTTGGCTGCACCAAAAATGATTGGTTTGCCTGCTTCAAGCATCAGCTGATTTTCGTCTTTGGTTTCACGCGATGTGATGAGCTCATGTGCCTTGTTTGAAAAAATGACACAGTTTTGCAAAACTTCCACAACCGAGGTGCCATGATGTTTGGCGGCTTCGATAAAGGTGGCTGTCATATGCTTTGGATTGGTATCCAGTGTGCGTGCGAAGAAAGTTCCCTGTGAACCAATGACCAGTTCTCCCGGATTGAAAGGCCGTTCAAAAGTTCCCTGTGGACTTGTTTTTGTTTTTGTGCCTTGTGGGGTTGTAGGTGAAAACTGTCCTTTCGTCAAACCGTAAATCTTATTGTTGAACAACAACAGATTGATGTCGATATTACGCCGAATGGTATGAATAAAATGGTTTCCACCTATAGCCATGCTGTCGCCGTCGCCACTGATCATCCACACACTGAGTTTCGGATTTGACAGTTTCACACCGGTTGCAAGTGCTGCAGCGCGGCCGTGAATGCTATGTACTCCATAAGTATTCATATAATAAGGAAAGCGTGAGGAGCAACCAATCCCTGAAACAACCACGAAATCTTCTTTCCGGATGCCCAGGTTAGGAAACACATTCTCAACGGCATGCAGGATGGCGTGGTCACCGCAACCGGGACACCACTTCACCATCTGGTCGCTACTGAAATCTTCCTTTGTAAGAGCCATGCTCTGAGCTTCAAATACTTGATCTTCCATAATTTAACTTTTTAGCAAGGCATTGAATTTTTCTTCAAGTTCAGCAACCATGAAGGGCAGACCCTGAATTTTATTGTATTGATCGTATTTATACTGTGGGAAGTTCATTCTCAGGTACTTCACAAACTGACCGTTGTTGATTTCACA
>CAZVKW010000015.1:2282-29110 GCA_964627945.1 uncultured Lentimicrobiaceae bacterium | reverse complement strand
AGTCCGCCAACACGGTGACGCAAACCATCAGTTCCGGGAATAGCCCAGAAACGATTCAGTTTTTCAGGATCGCGGCGATAAGGTTTATAATTCGTGTCGTTGGCTGCTACCAAAGGAGGAGTAATCGACGGCATATCAGCCATGGAAGGAATTTTAAACACTTCCGAACCGTTTGCCAGTGAGCCGTCAGTAAGCAGGATTGTTGGAGTCATATGTTCCAGACTCAATTTCGAAGCTTCAAAGGCGCTGTAAAAACAATCTACCGAACTTTGAGCTGCAATAACAATAACCGGAGCATCCCCATTACGGCCAAACAATGCCTGCATCAGATCGCTTTGCTCTGATTTTGTAGGCAATCCGGTTGATGGTCCACCACGCTGAACATCCACAATAACGAGTGGTAGCTCTGTCATTACAGCCAGTCCGATGGCTTCGCTTTTGAGCGATAATCCTGGTCCGCTGGTAGTGGTGATCGCCAATGAGCCGGTGAAACTCGCACCGATCGAAGATACGATACCGGCAATTTCATCTTCAGCCTGGAAAGCCTTCACTGACAAATCTTTATGTTTGGTAAGTTCCTGTAAAATCTCAGTAGCAGGTGTGATGGGATATGATCCCAGAAACAATTCACGTCCCGATTTCTCAGCTGCTGCCATGAAACCCCATGCTGTTGCGACATTACCGGTGATATTGCGGTATTTTCCTTTTTTAAGGGGAGCTGGTTCAACTTTGAATGTTGACCCAAGCACTTCGAGTGTATCGGCATAATTGAATCCGGCAGCAAGCACCAGTTTATTCGACTGTACAACGATCGGATTGGCCTTAAACTTGGATTCAAAATAACCATATACGAGCTCTATCTCCCTGTTAAACATATACATAATGATACCAAGGGCAAACATATTCTTGCTCTTGAGGACCGATTTGTTGTCGAGATCGAGATGTTTGAGTGCTTCTTTGGTCAGATTTGTGATCGGAGCCTTGATCATATTAAATCCATCAAGGCTTCCATCGGTAACAGGATCGGAAGTATAACCCGCCTTTTCGAGACCTTTATCAGTAAAGGCATCAATATCCACAATAATGATTGCGCCTTTTTTCACCCATTTCATATTGGCCCTGAGTGATGCAGGGTTCATGGCAATGAGCACGTCGGCAAGGTCACCCGAAGTGTAGATGGTTTTACGTCCGAAATGAATCTGAAATCCGGATACACCTGCAACGGTTCCCTGAGGAGCACGAATCTCTGCCGGATAATCGGGAAATGTTGCAAAATCGTTACCGGCAAATGCCGTTGAGTCGGAAAACAGCGAACCAGTCAGCTGCATACCGTCGCCGGAATCACCGGCAAACCGAACTACAACCTGCTCGAGTCCAACAATCTTACTTTTCTTGACTGTCATAAATTATGCTTTGTTTAGGGCAAAGTTAAAAGTTTTCCTCTCGCATAATTCCTCAGTAAAAAAGACCCACGTATTTTCTTTCGTTGCATAATGAATAAGTCATTATATCTTATTGATTCATTGTGACTTACAGAGACCACCCCTTCATTAGCTTTGTTTGTAAACTGTTAATATAAAATGAATCTAAACGCTTCTCGCAGATAAATGATGGATTCCCGAAAATCCAAACAGTCGCATAACCAGAAACTTATCTGAAATTCAAACGAAGTAACCTTCATACGAAACCAACAATTTAGACTTTTTACAAATTAAATAGTTTGCAGTCGCACGATATACAAACTTGTATATTTGCAGCGTAATTACAAAACTTAAATCGATTTATTATGGCTTACAAAATTACTGACGATTGCACCGCTTGCGGTACATGTATCGATGAGTGTCCGGTGGATGCTATCTCGGAAGGCGATATTTATGTGATTGATGCCGATATCTGCACCGACTGCGGTTCTTGTGCTGATGTTTGCCCTGTTGAGGCAATCATGCCGGAATAATATCCAAGTCCAGAAAAACAAAAAGCCTGCTTTGCGGGCTTTTTTTATGCCGGGCGATTTCGTTCAAATTGGAATCATTCTTAATTATTTCACTACCTTTGTATTGAAATTCTAACATCCTGTCTGTTCATGGACAAATATTCGTTTCTGACTAATTCTGATCCGGAGGTAATCGAAGAACTTTACCGGAAATTTAAAGCCGATCCGGCTCAGGTGGATGAAGGCTGGAGAAGCTTTTTCGAAGGTTTCGACTTTGCCTCGAAAAATTATCCTGCCAAAAGCAACCAATCCGTCGTGACCACTACCGAATTCAAGGTGTTGAATCTGATTGATGATTATCGCAAGCGTGGACATTTGTTCACAACAACAAACCCTGTGCGCAAGCGCCGAACCTACTCCCCCACCCTCGAACTGGTTAACTATGGGCTCAGTGCATCTGATCTCGATACGGTTTTCGATGCTGGTCAGGAAATTGGTCTGGGCAGAGCAAGCCTGCGGTCCATCATAGCCATGCTTGAACAAACCTATACGAAATCACTGGGTGTTGAGTATATGTATATCCGGAATGCTCCTTTGGTTGCCTGGATGAAAGAAAAAATGGAGCCATTCAGAAATACACCAACCTATCCGGTTTCCGACAAAAAATACATTCTTCAAAAACTGCAGCGTGCTGTTGGATTCGAAAAATTTCTGCATAAGAAATTCCCCGGACAGAAACGATTCTCCCTCGAAGGTGCCGAATCACTCATCCCTGCACTTGACGCCATCATGGAAAAAGGCTCAGAGCTTGGGGTAAAGGAATTCGTTTTCGGAATGGCGCATCGCGGCCGGCTTAATGTGCTTGTGAATATTCTCCGTAAACCTTATTCTGATATTTTTAGTGAGTTCGAAGGCAAGGAATACGACGATGAAACCATTACCGGTGATGTAAAATACCACCTAGGCTATACCATTGAGAGGAAAACCACCAAAGGAAATCCGATCAAACTAACCTTAACACCCAATCCTTCTCACTTAGAAGCTGTGAATCCGGTTGTTGCTGGTGTTGTAAGGGCTAAAATCGATCAGAATTACAACAATGATGCATCACAGATAGTTCCGGTGTTGATACACGGCGACAGCTCTGTTGCCGGACAAGGAATTATTTATGAACTGCTGCAGATGTCGGAACTCAAAGGTTATCGAACAGGAGGAACGGTTCATGTGGTGGTCAATAACCAGATTGGATTCACAACCGATTACCTCGATGCTCGTTCAAGTATCTATTGCACAGATATTTCCAAAATTATTCAATCACCCGTGCTTCATGTAAACGGTGATGATCCTGAAATGGTGGTTTACGCTGTTCAATTGGCAATGGAGTACAGACAAAAATTCCATAAAGATATTTTCATCGACTTGCTTTGCTACCGCAAATATGGACATAACGAAGGTGATGAGCCCCGTTTCACCCAACCGATCCTCTATAAAGTGATTGAGAATCATCCCAATCCGAAAGAAATTTACGAAGCTAAACTTCTTGCCGAAGGAATCGTTAGCCGTGAGGAGCTCAATCAGCTCGAAAGCAGAAACAACGCCAAGCTTGAAGAAAGTCTGCTCGTTGCCAAAGAACAGAAAAAATCGACAATTACCAATTTCCTTGCGAAAACCTGGGAAGGAATCAGAAAAGCTACCAAAGAGGATTTTGATCAGAAATCAGAAACTGCTGTTGATAGCGAAATCCTGAAAGAGATTGTAAGAAAAATAACCTATTTGCCTGAGAATCTGTCGTTCTTTAGGAAAACCGTACGTCTTCAGGAACAAAGATCAGAGATGGTCTTCAAGGAAAATCAGCTTGACTGGGCCATGGGTGAATTGCTTGCATACGGAAGTTTGCTGCTCGAAGGGCATTCTGTCAGACTCAGCGGACAGGATGTTGGACGTGGAACTTTCTCACACCGGCATGCAGTATTGCGTGTTGAAGATTCGGAACAGGAATATACACCTTTGAACCATATTGCTGAAAATCAGGCCGAGTTCAGGATTTTCAATTCTCTTCTTTCTGAATATGGCGTACTTGGCTTTGAATATGGTTATGCCCTCGCATCTCCGAATACCCTGCCCATCTGGGAGGCGCAGTTCGGTGATTTCAACAATGGCGCTCAAACAATTTTTGATCAGTTTATCAGCAGTGCCGAAGACAAATGGAATGTTATGAATCACCTTGTGGTGCTTCTTCCTCATGGTTATGAAGGTCAGGGACCAGAACACTCGAGTGCACGAATTGAACGTTTCCTGACTCTTTGTGCCGAAAATAATATGCAGGTAACCAATTGTACTACTCCTGCAAACTTTTTCCATCTGTTGCGCCGACAGCTCAAACGGCCGTTCCGCAAGCCTTTAATCGTTTTTACACCCAAAAGCCTGCTGCGTCATCCTCGTTGTGTCTCAACGCTTGAAGATCTGTCAACCGGACATTTCCAGGAAGTAATCGATGACAATTCTGCCGATCCTGCCCTGATCAACAAACTTGTTTTCTGTTCGGGAAAAATCTATTACGATCTTCTTGAAGAAAAACTGAAAAGCGAAAACCAGAATACTGCTCTCATCAGGGTTGAACAACTGCATCCTTTCCCACACAAGCAGTTAAAACAGATTTTAGCAAAATATAATCAGGCCATCTATCACCTTTGGGTGCAGGAAGAACCAATGAATATGGGCCCCTGGCACTATATCCACCACGAATTCAAGGATGTTACACTCAAAGTTATTTCACGTCCCGCCAGCGGTAGTCCTGCAACAGGATTATCGAAGTTTCATGCGCTGCGTCAGAAAAAAATTGTGGATAAAACATTTGGCATCTGCGACTGTATTTATCTCGAAAAAGAATGCGGCATGATGTGCATCGGCAACCGTTGGAGGTCTTTCGAAAAAGAACTTAACGATTTGAAAGTCGAAAAAATAGACAGCAGTTTCCATACAGGCGAAAAACAATTGCAATAAATTTCAATTATCATACAGAATGGCAACAGAAATAAAGGTTCCAAGTCCGGGCGAATCCATCACAGAGGTTTTACTTGCAAACTGGCTTGTTGAAAACAATTCGTATGTTGAACAAAATCAGGATGTTGCAGAGATAGACTCTGACAAAGCCACCCTGAGTGTGGCTGCACCCATCTCGGGAAAGATCACACTTCTTGTTGGGGCCGGAGAAACTGTAAATGTTGGAACTGTCATTGCAAGCATCGAAGCTGGCGAAGGTGAAAGGCTTGTTGTTGAACACACTGCGAAAGCTGAAACAAAAGCTGAACCAGTTCAACCTGCAGATACAAAACCAGTTGCAGATCAGATGCAGAAAAAAACTGAAATCCTGCATGCAAGTCCGTTGGCACGCAAACTGATGGAAAAAGAGAATATTTCGGAGGATGAAATAATTACTTTCTTTAAGCACAACAGACTGGGTGTTAAAGATGTAGAGTTTTTTGTGGATGGAAGAGGGAAGTCGGAAGACAGAAGTTCGAAGTTCGAAGTTCGAAGTTCGAAGTTGGATACTTCAAGTCGTGAAACTGATCACAAAAAGATGACTCCTTTGCGGAAGAAACTTTCTGAAAGGCTCGTTTCCGTAAAGAATGAAACTGCCATGCTCACCACTTTCAATGAGGTGAATATGACGCCTATCATGGAAATCCGCAAGAAATACAAGGATTCATTCATGAAAAAACATGATGTGAATCTGGGTTTCATGTCATTTTTCACAAAAGCCGTGACCGAGGCCCTGAAACTATATCCGCAAGTGAATTCACAGATCAATGGTGACGAAATTATAAGTTTCAGTTATTCCGACATTAGTGTAGCCGTTTCTGGTCCAAAAGGACTTGTTGTGCCGGTCATTCGCAATGCCGAAACACTCAGTCTGGCTGAAATTGAAATGAAAATCAAAGAACTGGCTACCAAAGCCCGCGAAAATAAACTGAGTCTGGAAGAAATGACTGGAGGAACTTTTACAATCACTAACGGTGGTGTATTTGGTTCGATGATGTCAACACCAATCCTCAATCCTCCCCAGTCAGCCATACTTGGTATGCACAATATCGTTGAACGACCCATTGCCGTCAACGGAAAAGTTGAAATTCACCCGATCATGTACGTCGCACTCAGCTATGACCACCGCATTATCGATGGTCGTGAGTCCGTTAGTTTCCTTGTGAAAGTGAAGGAAATGCTTGAAAATCCTGTTAAAATGCTATTTGGATCAAAAGATCCACTCGAAACACTTCTGGAACTCTGACATGAAAAGACATGTGGATTTCCTGGTCATCGGATCAGGAATCGCAGGCCTCAGCTACGCGCTGAAGGTAGCCGAACACGGTAAGGTTCTCGTGGTAAGCAAGACCGCTGTTAATGAAACTGCCACCTGGTATGCCCAAGGTGGAATCGCAGCCGTAATGTACAATCCCGACTCCTACGAAAAACATATCGCCGACACTATGACTGCCGGCAATTTCCTGAACGATGAAAACATCGTAAGGATCACTATCACCGAATCGACCGACCGTATCAAAGAACTGATCAGCTGGGGAACACATTTCGATAAGGAAGAATCCGGGCGGTTTGCCCTGGCCCGCGAAGGTGGCCATTCCGAATTCAGGGTGTTGCACCATCAGGACAAAACCGGAGCTGAAATACAACGGGCACTCGTTGAGGAAGTTTGTAACCATCCAAACATCGAACTCCTCGAAAACCATTTCACGATAGATATCATTACCCAGCACCATCTCGGACGAATCGTACGAAGCTCACACACTGATATTCAATGTTTTGGAGCTTATATCCTCGATCCGGCCAGTGGAAATATTGATACCGTTCTGGCAAAAACAACGCTGATTGCTACAGGAGGTGCCGGAAATGTCTATCAGACAACCACAAATCCTACCATCGCTACAGGTGATGGAATTGCGATGGTTTACAGGGCAAAAGGAACGGTCGACAATATGGAATTTATTCAGTTTCACCCGACTTCATTATACAATCCGAATCAGAAGCCTTCTTTTTTGATTACGGAGGCTTTGCGGGGAGCAGGTGCCATTCTGAAAGACCTGAAAGGCAATGAGTTCATGCAGAAATATGATGAACGGGCTTCACTTGCACCACGTGATATCGTTGCCCGTGCGATAGATAATGAAATGAAACTTTCGGGTAGCGACCATGTCTTTCTCGATGCACGACATATTTCTGAAAGAGAGATTATGCAGCATTTCCCAACGATCTATGCGAAATGTCTGAGTGTAGGTATCAATGTTCTGAAAGAAATGATTCCTGTTGTACCAGCCGCCCATTATATTTGTGGAGGCGTGAAAACCGACGAATTTGGACGAACGAGTATTCGGAATCTCTATGCTTCAGGCGAAGTGGCTTCTACTGGATTACATGGAGCCAACCGACTGGCATCCAATTCTTTACTTGAATCATTGGTATTTTCACACCGTGCCGGACTTGATGCCATCGATATGGCGACCCAAACAGCCTATGAAGACAGCATTCCCGATTGGAATGCCGAAGGAACAGTTTTGAACGAAGAAATGATTCTGGTAACCCAATCGAGGAAAGAACTTCAATCGATCATGAGCAATTATGTAGGTATTGTCAGATCAGATATCCGTCTGAAACGCGCCCTCGATCGTCTGAAAATCATCAGTGAAGAAACAGAAGAATTGTATGATCGTTCGGTGATTTCTGTTGATATTTGCGAATTGCGCAATATGATCAAGGTAGCGCATCTGATTATTAAATTCGCATCTCAACGTCGTGAAAGCATTGGTTTACACTATTCTATCAATTACCCCGTTAAGAAATAAGTTATGGCACTCGTAAGAAGCGTAAAAGGAATTTCCCCAAAATTCGGCAAAAACTGCTTCCTCGCTGAAAACGCAACAGTGGTTGGGGAGGTTGAAATGGGTGATAATTGCAGTGTATGGTTCAATGCGGTGGTACGTGGTGATGTGCATTATATCAAAATCGGAAATAATGTCAACATTCAGGATGGCGTTGTTATTCATTGTACCTATAAAAAAGCGCCTGTGAATATCGGAGATAATGTTTCGATTGCCCATAATGCCATTGTTCATGGTTGTACGATCGAGAGCAATGTGCTGATCGGCATGGGAGCCATCATCATGGATGGTGCAGTTGTTCAGCGTGATTCAATCGTGGCGGCAGGAGCATTGGTCTCCAAAGATACAATCGTTGAATCAGGAAGCGTATATGCAGGTGTTCCTGCCAAAAAAATCAAATCAATTGATAAAGATCTTCTGGAAGGTGAAGTAAACCGGATTTCCCGATCGTACACCATGTATGCCAGCTGGCACGATGAAAACATTCAACCGCTTACCGACGAATAAGGACAATCAACCAGAACTTATTTCAGTATTCCTGTGTTTTATGATTGAATCAATGAACCTCAATCCATTAGAATTTGGAAAAAATCATTGAATATCATCCGCTTGCGCCATTTTTGCCTGTCAATGCAAAGATTTTGATTCTTGGAAGCTTCCCTCCGCCCCTGCAACGCTGGTCGATGAACTTCTATTATCCGAATTTTCAGAATGATTTCTGGAGAATCATGGGAATAGTTTTCCATGATAATCAAAACTATTTCATTCATTCTGATAAAAAAGCATTTAATGAATTGCTGATCAGAGACTTTTGTATGGAGAAAGGAATTGCCATCAGCGATACCGCCAAAGCTGTTATCCGTGAAAAGAACAATGCTTCGGATAATTCTCTGTCTATCTGTGAGTTGATGAATATTCAGGAAATTATGCAGCAAATCCCAGAATGCAAAGCGATTGTAACAACAGGTCAAAAAGCCACATCTGGTCTGAGTGAAATTCTGTGCATTCAGGAAGTTGCTCTTGGTGAAAGTAAACAACTGAATTATTCTGAACATGAATTAAATTGGTTCAGAATGCCTTCAACTTCCAGAGCCTATCCCAAACCTCTGTTAGAGAAAGCGCAAGTTTACGCAAGGATGTTTCAATCGTTAAATTTCACGAAATAGCATAAAAAAAACCGGTATAGAAAAATTCCACACCGGTTTGAGAGATGGTTTAATCAAACTATTTCAATTTCAATTTTGTTTTAACAGCGGCAGTTACGTTATCGGCATTGGCACCAATGTGAAGAATAACACCTGTTGCTGAATCAAGAATATAGGTATATCCCTGTTCCTTACCAACGTCTTCAATTGCTTTCTTCACTTTGTCAATTACAGGGGTAAGAAGTTCAGTTCTTTTATCACTGAATTCGCCATCTGCACTCTGTTGGAAATCCTGAATACGGGTCTGCAGATCTTGAATTTCTTTTTCTTTTGATTGTTTGATCAGATTTGACATGGTTGCCATATTATTCTGATAATCAGTTACTTTTTTTTGATATTCAGCAGCCATTACACGCAATTCGTTTTCGAGCTGCTGCTGAAATTTCATTAAATGTACTTCAACACTGTCGCGTTCGGGCATCAGACCCATGATTTCGTTCGAATCAATGTAGCCGATTTTCAGGCTCTGGGCACTGGCTGCTCCGCCAAACACGAGCAAGGCAATAAAAAGAAATGCTTTGGTTAAAATTTTCATTTTTAGTCAGATAGATGTTAATACTATGGATTTGTTCGCAAAAATAACAATTATTTTCATTCATCAACATGGCATTGCATGTTGAGTATTGTATCAGGTTTAGTTCTTTTTCCGGTCTTCCCTTCTAACGGTCTGCATGACAGTTCCAATCTGATCGAGAACATCGTCGCTGAGATCGTTCTTCGGACTGGCGTACAACATATTGGCGCCGGCTGCTTTATCAAAGATGAAGGCATAATTGCGTGTTTCGGCAATTTCCTGAATAGCATTATAGATTTTCTCCTGAATGGGTTGAACGAGTTCGGTTCGTTTTGTATACAGATCGCCCTCTGGTCCGAAATACTTGACCTGCAGGTCTTTCGCTTCTTTTTCCTTTTTCAGGATATCGTCCTGACGTTTGCGTTTCAGATCTTCAGGCAATAATACTGATTCGGCCTGATACTCACGGTACATGGTTTCAACTTTCCCGAACATCTCCTTGATCTCAGCTTCCCATTTTACTGACAATGCATTCAGCTCTTCCTGAGCATCGTTGTATTCAGGAATATTGGTTAGGATATATTCGCTGTCGACATAACCAAATTTCTGGTTCTGCTGTGCCTGAAGCTGTGTGCTGGCGAAAAGAACCGTTATTACGAAAAGTACTTTTTGAAATGTTTTCATTTTTTTTTAGATTTTACTTCATTTACTTCAAAAAACCTGCCAAAAATTTATTAGTCGATCGATTGGTTAATCGAAAAGTGGAACTGACTTCCGTTTGCGCTAGGAATACCAGGAATTTCGTCAAATCCATAGCCCCAGTCGAGCCCCAGCAAACCAAACATCGGAAGGAAGACACGTACACCAGCTCCGGCAGACCGTTTTACATCGAATGGATTGAAATTTTCAACTCCAAGCCATGAATTACCAGCTTCGAGGAATCCGAGTGCATAGATCGTTGCACTTGGGTTCAATGAGAGCGGATAACGTAATTCGAGGGTGTATTTTGTGAAAATATTACCACCGATATTTTTATCCTTGTAATAATACGGAGTAATCGATTCGTTGGTATAACCTCTCATACCGATAATTTCGCGACCGTCGAGATTGTTGTAACCTGATAAACCATCGCCCCCAAGATAGAATCTCTGGAAAGGAGTTACACCGATGTCACTGTTGTAATATCCCAGAAATCCAAACTTGATCCGGGTAGCCAAAACAAGTTTCGGGGCAGTTTCAACATACCATGATGTACTGATTTTCCATTTATGATATTCAACCCACTTAAAACGTTCATTCTCGTCAAGGGTTGAATAATCCTTGCTGCTGAACAAGGAATAGGGTGGTGTAAGTTCGAGTGAAAGGGAGAAATCAGATCCAGATTTTGGGAAAATCGGCTGTGAAATTGAACTTCTGCCCAGATTGATATTGTAGCTGAATACATTAAAAAATCCTGTTCCGGTACCAACATTAAAGATTGTTGAATAGTTTTTCAAATCATAACGCATCAGGTTTAAACCCTGATAAAGAGTGAAAAAGTCATCCGGCCATTGCAGACGTTTTCCAATACCAACTGTTAAACCATTTGTTTTGAAATAGGATTTAAGTGAGTCTATTTTGATTGATGTTGAATTTGAATATTTTGAATGATAATAAGACAAAGTGAGTGATGTAGGTTTTTTACCACCCAGCCATGGCTCGGTAAATGAAGCGCTGTAACTCAGATATCCGGCACCATAGGTTTGGAAACGAACTGAAAGTTTCTGTCCGTCACCTGAAGGAACAGGTCGCCAGGCATCCTTATGGAATACATTCCTCAAAGAGAAATTATTGAACGATAAACCCAGAGTTCCAATGATACGACCATAACCCCAACCTCCCGAAAGTTCAATCTGGTCGGCAGAAGTTTCTTCCACTCCGTATTCAATATCTACAGTTCCATCTGAAGGATTTGGTTTAACATCCGGTGTGATGGTTTCAGCATTAAAATAACGCAGATTGGCAAGCTCACGGGTAGTACGTATGATATCGCTGCGGCTGAACAATTGTCCGGGCTTGGTCCTGAGTTCCCTGATTACAACATGATCATTCGTTTTGGTGTTTCCACGAATGGTTACATTCGAAATACGGGCCTGTTTCCCTTCTCTGATTCGAATTTCAAGATCGATTGAATCGTTTTCAACCAAAACCTCAACTGGTTCAGCATTGAAGAACAGATAACCATCATCCATATAGAGCGAACTCACATCATAACCATTTGGATTGTAGGTAAGGTTAGTAGTAAGCAGTTCGCTGTTGTATACATCGCCGGGTGCGATCCCCAAAATGGATGAAAGCGTTTTGCTGTCGTATTTTGTGTTTCCAACCCAATCGATTTTACGGAAATAATAGCGGCTTCCTTCAGATATTTTCACTTTGATTCCGATATTCTTCTGATCGACCGGATAAATTGAATCACCGAGAATAATGGCATCGCGATATCCTTTCTGGTTATACTTGGCAACGATATTCGCCAGATCGTCCTTATATTTCGATTCCAGATATTTCGATGACTTGAAAATTCTCGGCTGATAGTTTTCCAGTATATAGTTTTCAACACCCTGTAATGCCTTCCATGGGTGCAACTTAATGACTTCGCCTGCAGTGTTGATCACCAGAGGACCAAGAGGCAGCAATGGGTTCAGAACACCGCGCTGCTTGGTATCTTTCATGCTGGCGCGAACCTGATCATCAGTGAGTTCGGTATTGCCTTCAACCTCGATACGTTGAATACGGACTTTGCTGTTCTTTTTAATATCGATTGAAAGATCAACGTAGTTATCTCTTTGTGGATCAGGTGTTTGTTTTATATCGACATCTGCATTCAAATAGCCCTTTTCCGCAAAATGATCCTTGATGATCATCTTTGTTTTCAGGAAAAGATGGTCAGTTGCCACATCGCCGCGGGTAAGATTGATTTTAGTACGTATATCATCGGCTTCTGATTTTCTCAGACCGGTGAATGAAAACTTGGAAACACGCGGACGCTCTTTGAGGTTGATTTGAAGGAATATAAGATTTGCTTCAACTTTGGTGGCTGAGATTCCAACATTTTCGAACAATCCCTGATCCCATAGTTTACGCACTGCTTCCGTGATTTTATCACCCGGAACCTTGATTTTATCTCCAATACTCAATCCTGAAAGCATTATCAAAACGTTCTGGTCGAGATATTTGATTCCATCGACTGTAATGCCGCCGATTTCATATTCTTTTTGCCTCGAATAATCGAAAGAGGATATATCGTTACCGATATTTACCTGCGAAAAGGCAGAGCCGGAAAATAATACAAGACTGAAAACGCCTGCAAACAATAAAAGACTCCGGTTAAACACTGAATTTATTGACATTCTTTCTGATTCTACTTTTTAATTTGTTCGCTGGTTTTTCCAAATCTTCTTTCACGGCACTGATAATCCAGAATTGCTTCATACAGATTTTCTTTACGGAAATCGGGCCACAATACGGGTGTAAAATACAATTCGGTATAAGCAATCTGCCACAGCATGAAATTGCTGATTCGTGATTCACCGCTTGTACGTATAAGTAATTCAGGATCAGGCATATCTGCTGTTTCAAGATACTTCTGAATACTGTTTTGATCTATATTGCCGGGTTCAATTATTCCTTTTTTAACATCCTGGGCAATCATTGTAATTGCTTTTGTCATTTCCCAACGGCTGGAATAGCTTAATGCAAGATTAAGTGTCATCCGGCTGTTATTCTTTGTTTCATCAATTGCAGCGGCAAGATGTTGTCTGTTTACTTTCGGAAGACTTTCAATATCACCAATCGCATTCAGTTTGATATCATTCTTATTCAGCGTTTTCACTTCTTCACGTATTGTTTGAAGCAATAAACGCATCAAAGCATTTACTTCTATTTTTGGCCGATTCCAGTTTTCGGTTGAAAATGCATACAATGTAAGATACTTAACACCTAGTTCAGCAGCTGCCTCGGCTGATTCACGAACAGCTGTTATGGCATGCTGGTGACCGAAAATGCGTCGTCTTCCCTGACCGAGTGCCCAACGGCCGTTACCATCCATAATGATTGCAATATGGCTTGGAATACGCGTTGAATCTATCTTTTCTAAAGCACTCATTCTGGTAATCTGTGTTGATTAGTAATTGTCGTTTGATTTAAACTTGCGACATGCTCCCTGATTTGAGAGTTCTATCCGGTAAGTTAGCGAAACTCCTGTAAAATTTAGCCAATCCGACTGAAATTGATTGGGGCCCAATGATGACCCATCCAGATCATCCCGCATCGTTTCCTGCATCCGCCATTCCAAAGCCAATCCAAGCCGTTTGTTTACACTGTATTTTACACCCAGACCAAAAGCCATACTCAAATTTGGACTTGATTCAGCTGAATCTTCCGGACTGAAAAAAAAGTACGAACCACCACCAAAGATATACGGTGTGATATAACTCCGCATACTTCCAGTGTAATAGTCAAAGAAGTTAAATTCAGCAACCAAGGCTACATCCGTCAAACGGTCAATAGAATCGGCTGATGATGTTGTTACTGACGTACGGAAAGCCCAGCGTGATCCCGCATAATATCGTCCGACAAATCCATATGCAGCTTGCACATTTTTAAAGTGCTGATTGGGATTCACATCGGTAATTGTATAAGAACCACCACCGAAAAGCCCTAACTCAAGCGTCTGTGACCGGGAAATGAGCGACAGACCAAGGATAAAAGCCAGTAATACTAGGTTTTTGTGTGCCATAAAATTCAACCTGTTCAACATCAGTTTCAAATTTCTTTCTCCTTCTGCATAGTTTTTGGTAACAGGTTATTTTTTTGAGTGTGCAAATTTAGATTTTTTTTCAAAACCATCCGGCTTAGTTTCGTATATCGAGACCCCAAAGTAATTTCTCCCGTATTGTTCCGAAAAAATCTTTACCATCCATTTTAACAAGGTTTAGACTGAATCCCGCTTTCTTAACCACTATTTCGATCGACTGATCGATGTTTGCTGAGCGCGAATCCATGCTAAGCTTGTATGAAGTGTGCCTACCTGCAACCTTTAACCTGATAACACTATGATCGGAAATAACGATAGGTCGAACACTTAAATTGTGTGTAGCAATGGGTGTAATGACAAAATTCATGGCGGAAGGCACGATAATCGGTCCTCCGGCACTCAGAGAATAGGCTGTGGAACCTGTTGGTGTGGCAATAATCAATCCATCAGCCCAATATGCATTTACGAAGGAATCATCTACATACACATTGATCACAATCATGGTAGTGGTATCCGTACGGAAAACCGCCAGTTCATTTAAGGCATAATCTAGGTCAGCAAACAGGTTTTCAGGCTTTATAAGCTGAATCATGCTGCGGCTCTCAATGGTATATCGCTTTTCGGTAATATTTAGGATTGCCTGCTCTATTTCCTGCTTCGAAATGCTCGACAAAAACCCTAATCGACCCATATTAATTCCCAAAACAGGGATTTCTGTATCCCGAACGATTGGCAGAGTATCGAGCAAAGTGCCGTCACCACCAATCGAAAACAGCATATCCAGTTTCGGATCAAGGTCATCATGTGAGTGAAAAAAACGAATATTTTCAGGAAGCCTGATACTTTCTTTAATGCTTGTAAAATAAGGCTCATAAATGCTTAATTCTACCTTCTGCAACACCAAAGCATCGATTGTCTGCTGAACAAAGGGAATCCGCTGATTATCAAAATTCTTACCGAATAAAGCGATTTTCATAAGCCTGTCAGGTGCTGTTGGTTGCAAGGTTACGAATTTAAACGTTTTCGGTACTTGTTTTAACAAAATTTAGGCTTAACATCAACAATTGAATTTTGTACAAATTATTGTTATTCATACACTTAACCCAATACAATTAAGAATATTTTACTGGTCGATCACCTTAAATTGGTGCCATAAAATGGATATAAAAGTTCTTTTGTCCCAAATGATTCACCGAATATTCAAGTCTGAAAACCAGATCGTAATAAGTTACAAGATCAAGTCCAAAACCTGTTCCATACAATAAAGTGTTTTGCAACTCTGAATTAATATCTTTTTTTGAATTATAGACAAAACCGGCATCAAACAGCCAGTTCAGGTACACAGCATAGTGAATCCTTCCAAATTTGTCACTTTTAATTCCAGGAATATGGCCTGTTCGTGGGCTCAGCAAAGCATATTTCAGATTATTCTTTATGAGTCCAAAATCCTGTCCATCAACCACATACATTTCATAAGAACGCACAAAATCATTCCCGAATCCAAGGCCTTTGGCTAAAAAATAAGGTTGTTCTCCATCTCCTGAAAACTTCGCTGAAATACTCGAAGCCCAAAAGAAATTATACTTGATCGGCTTATAAAAATCAAAAGTTGACTTGAATGTGAAAAAATCAGGCGAGGTTGAAAAGAAACCAAGTCCTTTCTGATTAATTTCAACATCGAAATAATGGCCGTTCAATGGATAAGCTTTGCTATCACGATAATCGTGCTTGAAATTATAGATAACCGACAACATTTCACATTCTGTGCTGCCATTGAGATTAAAATCAGGATTCAGAATTAACAGACTGTCAGCAAAACCCATGTTTTCGTATGTGATACTCAGATTATGCTGATTATGAATCCCCTGCCTGTACATAAAAAGGAGTTTTGCATAGAATTCACTTACCGCATAGCCGTTTTCATTTTTATAATAAAGCTGCTTATCATTCTCAGTGATATAAGCCACTTCGCGGCTTTGCGACCATCCACTTTGAATCCCGATTCCAAAATTCTGACGACGCGTTAGATACGGAATCTCATACGAAAGAAAGTAATTCTGATTATAGCCTGCTCTTAACAACAATTTTAGCTTTTCATTCCGCCCTCTGAAATTATTGTGTGTTACATAAAGGCCATAATTTACTTTCGAAAAGTCCTTGCTCTTCCACCAGACATTAAAATTGCGGTCGGCAAGTTCAAAAATTGGGAGCGGCCAGATATACCAACGTTCTGTAACTTTGATTCTTACATCAGTATAATGCGTTGTATCATTTGCTTCACAACTGATTTCAACGAAATTAAACAAGGAACGGTTCAGAATATTTTCGCGGCTTCTGTTAATTAGTTCAGTGAGTTTCCAGGCTGGAAGCCGGTCACCCGATGCAAATTCCAGTTCACGCAAAATGATGCGGTCAACTGTTACTTCATTGCCTTCTAGCAAAATTCTTCCTACAGTTAAAGTATCAGCATTAGCTTGACAATCAGTTGATTGAACTTCCTGACTCCTTCCTTCAATATGAATAAAGAGGAGGATTGTCAAACAAACTAAAATACTGATAACATACCTGGTCATACATTGATATAATTCATCAGCATTTCGTATCTCTTGCGTATATCATCCTGATTATCAGACTCGGAATAAGTTACTGAAACCTGATAATTAAAGCGTATAAAAGTCTGTAATACAGATGAAATATCCTGTCTGTTAAGTTTTAAAACGACTTCAATTTTCTGAGAATCAGGTGAGCCATGAATAGCAAGACTCAGCACTTTGGCATCATTTGACTCCACAATCCGCGCAATTTCTGACAAGGAGTAATCGTTTGAACTCATTTCAAGAACAACAACACCACCAGGTTCTGAAACGGAAAGTGAGGCTGCATAATAAGATAGAAGGCTTTGTAATGTGATACTTCCCAGATAATTTTCATTGGCATCAACGACCGGTATCAGGCTGAGATTTAAATCATGCATGATTTTCATAACATCAAAAACATACTGATTATCATACACATACGCCTTTGAAATGGACAGTGTATGGTTGCCAACAGCTTCATCAAGATCATTGAAATCAAGAATATCAAATTCCGAGATCAATCCAAGCAAGGCTTCATTGTTCACGATCGGGAGATGAGAAACACGGTAATCTTCCATCGATTCCAGACCATATCGACCTGTATCACTTGTTTTTAGAGGCAATACGCCATCTTTCATCAGGTTTTTGGCTGTCAGCATAATTTAATCATCGTTTGTAAAGTCATCTTCCATCATATTCAAATAATTCCGGTAGCGGAAAGGTGCAATTTCAGCCTTATCAACAGCGTCTTTAACAGCACAACCCGGTTCGTGGATATGCGTGCAATTGGCAAACCTGCATTCATGCATGCGACTGCGCATCTCAGGAAATCGCTGTGCAAGTGTCTCGCGATCAAAATCATACAAACCGAATTCTTTAATTCCCGGTGTATCAACGATATACCCTCCGTTCGACAGCGGAAGCATTTCAGCGTAGGTGGTTGTATGTTTTCCTTTGTTATTAAACGAAGATATATCGCCTATTCTCAATCCAAAAGCAGGATCAACAGCATTGATTAGGGCCGATTTTCCGACACCGCTGTGACCACTGATGAGGCTTACCTTATTCGAGATCATATCTTTGAATTCCTTTATATTATGACCAGTAAGTGCTGAAATAGCAAGCGCTGAATAACCGATATTCCTGTATACCTGAACATAGGTTCCGGTTCTCTCCTGTTGTAATGGATCACAGAGGTCAAATTTATTGAAGATAACCGCTGCTGGGATGTGATATGCTTCTGCTGTAACCAGAAAGCGATCAATAAAACCTGTCGAGGTGCGCGGCTGATCAAGTGTTGCAACAAGCACAGCCAGATCAATATTGGCAGCAATAATATGTGACGCTTTCGACAAACGAATGGACTTACGGATAATGAAATTTCTGCGTTCGTGAATGTTCATAATAACCGCCTTGGTTTCATCTTCTTCGGGCACAAAATCAACCAGATCACCCACCGCGACCGGATTAGTTGATCGTATGCCATGTATCCTGTATTGTCCACGCAAGCGACAATCGAAAACCCTGCCATTGTCATCAATTACAGAATACCAGCTACCAGTAGATTTAAGTACAAGTCCGGTTTGAACCATCAATTACAATTGTTTGCAAAACTGAAACGAAAATACATCTAAAAATGTATTGATCCCTGCATTTATCAATCTGACAATTATAATTAACATTTCCAAATGAATAAATTCAAATTTAATCAGTCCATAGCACTGATTTACACCGGTTTTCAGTCATTTAAAGGATAATCCAGAAAAAAAAATATTTTCAAAATTGAGTACATTTCTATACAGAATTATGTATTTTTGATCTTTATAAGAAACCAAACCACTTTTATATGCAAGCGATAAGCCTTATTTCGATCCTTCAGACTCCGCTTTTGTTGATCTTGATTTTCATTTTCTTTAAAACAAATTTCAAGGTAAACAGGTGGAAATATATTTTTCAGGCATTTGGATTTGGATTAATCACTGTCCTGTTTCTGGTTTTTGTTGATTTTGTAGCTGAATTATTGGGATATGATGCGCTACGAAACCTCAAAAGGAGTGCTTTTTATTCGTTTGCAATCATTGGTGGCGGATCTGAAATTGGTAAGTTTTTATTGCTCAGATATTATTTTATCCGCTTGAAGTCAGTGAAAGGACCTTATGAAAGTATTTTATATTCTGTAATTATTTCGTTGGCCTTTACTATGGTAGCTATTCCTTTGTATATCAATGGTTTTTTCTCAACCATACCTTCTGATCTGTTTTTACTCACTTACCCTTTAGCCAATATCCTATTTGCCATCATATTAGGATTTTTTGTCGGGTTGGGGAAATCGCGCAAGAATCGTTTGATTGACTCTTTCACCGGTTTGGGAGCAGCGAGTTTTTTTCATGGTTTCTTTTATTTCTCAAACCTTGCTTCTGACCGAACCATCCTTTGGTTATTCGGAATAGGTATTTTATTCATTGCCAGCTTATTAGCTGTTAAATCAATGAATTTAAAACGTGATGAAGACCGGGAAGAACCTGAGTATGATTAACAAATCATCTGTTTTTTAAGAAATTTTTCTGTACTTCTTTCCCGGAAGCGCGCTGATTATTCCATCAAACTCCAGCGTAAGCAGACATCCTGCAATTTTTGAAACCGGCATTTGGGAACGGATCATGATATCGTCAATATTACATTCCTGTTCGCCATTAAATGAATCCAGAATTTTTTGTTCCTCTTCGCTGAATTCTCTGAAAAGTTTGGTTTGAAATACAGCACCGGTTTTACCATCTGAATCCCAGCCCATTACATAACGAATATTTTCCGCGCTTTCAATAAGTACAGCTCTGTTGGTCCGGATAAAATAATTGCAACCTTCACTATACGCATCCCCGATTCTGCCTGGAAAAGCAAAAACATCCCTGTTGTACGAATTTGCTATATCTGCTGTAATCATTGCCCCGCCTCTTTTCGCTGATTCGATCACTACAACTGCGTCCGACATTCCGGCGACAATCCTGTTCCTGCGTGGAAAATTTTCACGGTCAGGATTTGTTCCACTCATAAATTCGGTCACCAAACCACCATGTTCAAGCATTCTGTCGGCCAATCCCTTATTCAGATATGGATAAATCCTGTCAAGTCCATGAGCCAAAACACCAACGGTTGGAATTGAACATTTCACAGCTGCCCGGTGTGCACAACTGTCAATACCATAAGCCAGACCACTGATGATCAATATTTTATCACTCCTCAAATCCTCAATTAGTTGTTCACAAACACTCTTGCCATAGTCAGTTGCGTTTCGTGTTCCGACAATCGCCAGTGCACGCTGCTCATTCAAATCTGCATTGCCCTTGTAATATAACATCATCGGACTATCGGCACAATGCTGCAAACGTTTTGGATACTCTTTGTCGAGATAAAACAAAGGCTTTATTTCATTCTTATCAATAAATAGAATTTCTTCTTCTGATCGAGCCAAAACATTCTGATTAACAATACTTTGTATCGTTTGCGCACCGATACCCGGTATTTTCTCAAGCGAGCGTCTCTTCTCGAGAAACACAGCCTCAGGTCCACCACAATAGGCAACAAGTTTCTTACCGGAAATATCTCCTACTCCGGGAATCAATGTCAATCCGATTTTATATAGCAATTGGTCTGTCATCAAGTCAAAAATAAGAGAAATAACGATATTTTTGTAAGCATATCGAAAAAAATGCCTGAAGTAAAAACAATTCTTGTTTGTCCGCTCAACTGGGGTATTGGTCATGCAAGCCGTTGTATACCTATTATCAGCATATTGCTGAGCGCCGGACATAAAGTTGTCATTGCTGCCGATGGTAAACCTCTGGCATTGTTAAAAACAGAATTTCCGGATCTTGATTTTGAAATTTTTCCGGGGTATGATGTTGTTTACTCCAAAAAAATTCCGATGGCGATTAAAATGGCGACGGAAGCCCCGAAAATCATCAGAAGCATTGCCCGCGAACAAGAGTTTATCCAGCAAATCATTAAAAAACATTCCGTTGACGCCTTGATATCTGATAACCGATTTGGTGCGTATTCCAAGAAAATACCAAGTGTTTTCATTACTCACCAACTTTTTATTCAAACTCCCGGCCTGCTTTCACCTTTAAAACCAATCATCAACTTTCTCAACTTCAGATACATAAAGAAGTTTGATCAGGTATGGGTTCCTGATTTTCGCGATGAGCCAAGTTTATCTGCAAAGCTTTCTCATGGAAATTTTAACCGACTGAAGGTGAAATACATTGGTCCTTTATCAAGATTTTCCAAGGTCTTCAATCAAATTGAAACTGCCGAAAATCCGCCTGATTTACTCGTTTTGCTTTCCGGACCTGAGCCACAACGTAGTATACTTGAAAATATCCTGATAAACAAACTGAGCTATCTTTCATATAACACATGGATAATCAGAGGATTACCAGGTGATTCACAGAATAGAAAATCAACAGCTAATCTCAAATTTTTCAACCATCTTGATCCTCAAAAACTTGGATTTGCCATCAAAGAATCGAAATTCATCATAGCAAGAGCTGGATATTCTACGATAATGGATTTGTACGTTCTTGGAAAAAATGCCCTTTTGATCCCAACTCCCGGCCAGACTGAACAGGAATACCTGGCTCATCACCTGAACAATAAGCAAATGTTCACGTTTATAAAACAGGATAAAATTGATCTTTCTTCACTCGAAATCAGTTTAAAGAAGCTTGATTTTATTCCTTTCCAAAAAATGTATGATTTGGAGAAAATTGTAAATGATTGGATTTTAACGATCTGATAATGTATATTTTAGAATATTATTGATATGCTGATTCATAAAGAAATGAAAATGGCGGATGTCATCCACATGAACCATCATCTGCTCCACATTATCAATCGGTTCAATATCCAGCTTGGTTTTGAGGATAAAACTGTTGAAAGCATTTGTATTGAAAACCATGTTGACCCTGAGTTTTTTCTGGAAATCGTAAATACTTATCATGATTCAAATTATTTCCCGCTTAAAAATCTTCAGAAGTTCAGCCCCAGCCTTTTGGTTGATTATCTGCAGAGAACACATCACTTTTATCTTGGAATTAAAATACCTGAAATTGAGCACTTTATCAACAAACTTCTTGACGAAACGAAAGAAGAACCCGTCCCTACCCGATTGTTGTCTGATTTTTTCCTGAGTTACAAAAAGGAACTCACAAGTCATATTCAACGAGAGGAACAGCGTGTTTACCCGTACGTGAAACTTCTTGAAGAAGTGTTGCTGAAGGAGGAACTCGCTCAGAACGATCTTATCGACCTTAGATCGTATTCGATTCAGGAATACGAGGCTGAGCATGAAGATGTTGAAGCCAAATTATACGACCTTAAGAACATCATTATCAAATATTTACCCCCACCAAAAGATAGCACCGCATTTAACCGCATTCTACATGATTTGTTCGAACTTGAACGTGATCTGAACAATCATGGCCGCATTGAGAACCTGATTCTGGTTCCGATCGTTGGGAAAATGGAGAAAACGCTGAGTCAGAAGATCCGAAAAAGCAATCACAAGTGAAACGACTGTCAATTCTTTTCATTGAACCCTCATTTCTGGTGCGCGAAGGTCTGAAAACCTTGCTGAGTCAGATGAACCAGTCTTTTTCGGTGGAAGAGGCGGATGACAAAGTGGCTGATCTGCCGAAACTGATCAGGAAAAGTAATCCGAATCTTATACTTGTAAATCCTGTTCATCTTGATGCTGGGTTCATACTTCCACGAAACGCGCAGTCGAAAATCGTATTTGTCGCCATCAGCAACGAACAATCTGATCCTAGAACTGAGGCCAAATTTGATTTCAGTATAAGAATTAATGATCCTAAACACCTTCTTGTTAAGCAATTTAACGAAATCATTGAGAAAACGATTGGAAGCTCACAACAGGAAAGCGATAATAGTCTGACAGAGCGCGAGTTGGCAGTTTTAAAACTGGTAGCTCTTGGACTGACCAACAATGATATCGGAGAAAAATTATTTATCAGCATCCATACAGTTATGACACACCGGAAAAATATCACCCGAAAACTTGGTATTAAAACTGTTTCCGGTCTAACTGTTTATGCTATTTTGAATAAACTTATCAAGGCAGAAGAACTCTGAATATCAATCTTTTACGACTGTTTTCTTAATGAAACATTGATCATTTAACAATCAAAATCGCTTTCTCTGCTTGCTTCATTGGTGAAAATCAGTAATTTTGCCGCCTTATTTAAAATGATTCTATCATTACAACAATATGAAAACCATCGGAATATTTTACGGATCCACTTCAGGATCAACCAAAAAAGCAGCGGAAAAACTAAAACAGATTTTCGGTAAAAACGCTGAAATTCATGATATTAAACATGCATCAACCGAAATGATCCAGCAATATACCAACCTCATTTTCGGAACCTCAGCCTGGGGTATCGGCGATATGCAGGACGATTGGGAAATGTTTGTGGACGAATTATCGGACATCGATTTTACTGGCAAAAAACTTGCTTTGTACGGAATGGGTGATCAGGATGAATATCCGGAAAGTTTTGTAGACGGACTTGGAACCATGTATTGTCGTCTTCCGGATAAATCGGTTATTGTAGGAAGCTGGCCAACAGAAGGTTACAAATATTATTTCTCGTTAGCTGATAATGACGGCAAGTTTGTTGGTCTGGTGCTTGATGCACAAAATCAGGATGAAATGTCGGAAGAACGCTTAAAAAGCTGGGCCAAACAACTCGAATCAGAGTTCGTTTAAAAGACAACAGAAGAAAAAAAAACTCTAAACCCCGGATTTATGATATTGATTCCGGGGTTTTTAATTTCCGGAAATCAATCGTGTCTGATTAGCAAAACTTTTATACTTTTGCTGCGATTAAGGAAAAATGAGAAAGACTGCTACATACCGAAGTATAGAAATACTCATGGCATTTGCCAGTTTCTGGCTTTTTATTGGCGAACTCATTACTTTACATCAGGAAAGGATTAATGAAGTAAATTTTTACGATCACAGCAATCCTTTTACCAAGCCAAAATCGAAAGACGACGGAAAAACCCTGAGCTTTAAACTGTTCAAAAGCGCTGACAAAGCACCAAGCAGCTGTGATTTATGCTGTAATTTCAGCAATCACCTTGACAAACACATTCTGAACGAATCACAATTCACGCATAAGTTTCCTGCCAAGGAGGCGCATAGCTTTTTACGCATAGTCCGAAAACCACTTCGGGCTCCCCCAGCAATTTCCTGATTCCTTTTAGCCGCATCCATCATCGGATGAGGACTATCCTTTGCATGTTTTTCAGACATCGCATGGTTTTCAATATTGCTATTAACAAATTCATACTCAACAATTTATAACACTTCATTTTATATGAAAAAGACTATACTTATTACAATTATCAGCATTTTCGCCTGGATGACTCATACTTCTGCTCAAACAAATGACACAGCAGTGATGGGTGCTTCCTATGCAAACGACGTTTATTACAGTCTTGAAAACGGGACTATTAAAGCCGAGCCTCGTAACAACTGGGATCTTGGTTTCTACACCAATCGCTGGAGTGCCGGAATCATCATCAATGATGGAATCGGTGTTAAGCTGTTTGTTTACCCAAAAGGTGATACAACTGCATGGAATACTATTGATACAGCCGGCATGACCCAATGGGTAAATAGCTATAATTCAGATACTATCTGGGAAGATGGCGCATTTAACCGCAACGCACTTGGTCATCCTGATTATGGTTGGGGCGTGTATAATATGATCAATCACGATGTAGTTGGCGATTCAGTTTATGTGCTTCAACTGGCCAACGGTAGCCTGAAAAAAATCTGGATTCAACGCAAAAACTCGATTGCCAACACTTTCTATTTTAAATATGCGGATGTAAACAATCAGAATGAAGTATCTGTTAATCTTGATGTTACACCATATGAAAGTAAATTATTCATCTATTATTCTCTTACGACTCAACAATTGATTGATCGCGAACCTGCAAAAACCGACTGGGATTTATTGTTCTCGAAATATATAGGAACTACCTTCGATAATGAAGGCAATCCTACTCCATATCCTGTAGTGGGTGTTGTTGCCAATGTAACGGACACAATCAGCAAGAATTATCCTGTTACTCCTGATTTTGAGGATTGGACCGTGAACCCGATGAATGGTGACAAAGCTACCATCGGCCATGACTGGAAGAGCTTCGATATGAATACTTTCAGCTGGTCGATTGCTGACTCAACAGTCTATTTCGTCAAAAATGAAAAAGGTGATATCTACAAATTCATACCAGATTATTTCAGTGGGAGCGGCTCAGGAAAGACCGGATTTGTAAAAAAACTTCTTTCACTCTCTTCTGTGGACGAAACTGCAACAAACGCATCTTTCATAGTTTACCCAAACCCTGCTTCAACAAAGGCTAGAATTTTACTCAACGAAAGTCTGAATACAACTGCTCAGATCAGTTTGTTTGACCAGTCAGGTCGTCTCGTTATGCGGACCGAAAGCATCATCAATGGCCTGGAAGTGAAGATTGATCTTCCTACATTGCGAAGCGGATTGTACTTTATCGAAATTAACACAGGAAATTCAGCGCTGAGACAGAAGCTGATGATTCAACAATAAAAAGGGATGTTGATTATTCATAAACGATCTATTATCCTGATGGTTCTTTTTGGGTGGATGCTTTCAGTATCCGCCCAAAAAGCTATAATCAGGGTGACTGATGCCCGAAACAACGATCCCATTCCTTATGCCAATGTTTTGATTGAGCAACTCGATGGGAAACAGCGTATTGCATGCATGACCGATCTTGAGGGCAAATCAGCAAATACGCTTTCATCTGCTGCCAGACTTTCTGTTTCGGCACTTGGTTACAAACTTTATACTGACACCATTCAGGCTGGCAGTGCTATTGAAGTACAACTCGATCCTCTCGTCTATAATATGGATGAAGTAGTTGTGACCGGGCAATATACACCTCAGGCGATTGATAAATCGATATTCAGAGTGAAAGTAATTGGATCGAGGCAGATCGAACAGCGGGCATCGAACAACCTGAACGACCTGATGTCGGGTGAGTTAAACATCCGCTCGTCGAATGATGGAGCACTCGGATCAAAAATTACATTGCAGGGTTTGGGTGGAGAACATATCAAATTTCTGATTGATGGTGTTCCTGTTATCGGACGCATGAACGGCAATATCGATCTCGGACAACTCAATCTTTACAATGTAGAACATATCGAGGTAATAGAAGGTCCGATGTCAGTTATCTATGGTTCGAATGCTCTGGCCGGTGTGATCAATATCATCACCAAAAATCCAAAAGAAACGCATTACACGACAAACGCAAATGCTTATCTGGAATCGGTCGGGGTGTATAATTTCAGTGCTGATGCCTCAGTGCGAAAAAACCGTCTTTCCGGTTCGGTAGCCTTGGCAAGAAATTTCTTTGATGGTTACAGTCCGGTCGAAATTGGCAGATATCAAAATTGGAAACCCAAGCGTCAATATAATGCTGACGGAGCTCTGGGGTACGAATATAAAGACCTGAAAGCCAGGTTTTCAGCTTCCTATTTTAACGAATTGCTTATCGACAAGGGAAACACCATCAAGCCTTATTACGAAACAGCATTTGACAATCATTTTACTACAAACCGAGTAACGACCAAACTTGATTTCAGCAAAAAGCTGTTCACCAACAGGTATTTGAATGTGCTCGCTTCCTATTCCTATTTTAATCGCCTGAAAAACACCTATTTCATCGACCTGACAACGCTGGATAAGAATCTGACAACAAACAAAGCTGATCAGGACACATCCACCTTCAATCAGTGGCTGATGCGTGCCGAATTCAGTAAAAGTCGTCAGGACAGCAAA
>CAZVKW010000015.1:0-2182 GCA_964627945.1 uncultured Lentimicrobiaceae bacterium | reverse complement strand
AACATTCGTGGAAATGAAAACCTGGAAGCTGAACACTCTCAGAATGTGAATCTTGCCCTGAAATACAGTCATGAGAAGGAAACCTATGATTATGGAATGGAGATGAGCCTGTTTTACAACAAGATCGATCACAGCATCAGTCTGGCTTCATTAGATTTCGCATCAAATCTTTACACCTATGTGAACGTTGACAATATGATCACCCAGGGTTTCCAGCTGAATTTTAATAACCGCGTTTATCCCTGGCTCGAAATCAAACTGGGTTATGGCGAAACCGGACGGAAACAGATTTTCAGCGACAGTATTTCGTACGATATGCTTTATAGTCCGGATGTGATTGCACAAGTGAATTATACCTGGCGAAAAACCGGACTGAGTTTCTCAGCCTATTACAAATACAATGGCAAATATCCGGAAGTATTTCTGGGTGAAAACGAGCAGGTTTTCCGTTCCATCATGGACAGCTACCACACAATGGATATTTCGGTCAGCCGCTGGTTCTGGAACAAGCGAATCAATGCGCAGGTCGGAGCCAAAAATCTGTTCGATAATAAGGACATCATCCTTTCAGGAAATACCGGCGGTGGTGTACATAGCGGTGGCTCAGGCAATTCACCAGTTGCCTGGGGGCGCACCTATTTTGTGAAACTTTCATTCTCATTCAAGAAATTCTGACCATGCGACTGCTTCTGATAAGTTTACTCACCAGCCTGTTGCTGACTTCCTGTTTTAAGGAAGATGAAAAGATACCGCCATACGACCGCGGTGAGCGCATCACGGTGAAAATTGAAATGACCCAAACCTATAAATACCAGGTTTTCTATAATCTGGGAGAGAATTCGGTTGTTTCATCCAATGACAAGAAAATCTGGGATCTTGCTTTCGAATCATCCGCAAACGGAAGCCATATTCTCTTGAATACCACCAACTTCATGATGTCAGCCAATACGGGCGAAACTGATCCGGCATTGGTCACTTCACAAACAGGCTGGAATATGATCTACGATCCGTCGTCGGGTAATCTTGATTCAACCGCAGTTGGAAACTGGCTGACTATCAACACAAACGACACGATCTTTCCGGGTTTTGTGTATGTTGTAAACCGCGGTTACGACGATCTGGGCAATATGCTTGGTTGGAGAAAAGTGGTTTTCGACAGTCTGAAGGGCAATACCTACCATTTCCGCTTCGGTAACCTGAACAGCACCGAACTTACTTCAGCCTCGATTACGAAAGAAACGGGGAAGAATTTTGTCTATTTCTCCTTTGTTACTCCTGACGAAAAGATCAGTGTTGAGCCAGACTTCAACACCTATGATCTTCAGTTTACACAATATACGACGCTCCTCTTTACCAACGAAGGTGATCCTTATCCATATCTCGTAACCGGTGTATTGCTTAACCGTTTCGAAACGCTTGTTGCATTCGACAGCATCCATCATTTCGACAGTATTTCGATGGATATGGCGAGTCAAATGACTTTTACACAGCAGAACGATCGGATCGGTTATACATGGAAAGACGTGGTGGGCGATGTGGAAAGCGGACAGGTATCGTATATTGTGCAGCCTGAATGGAATTATATCATTCGCGCTCAGGACGGATTTTATTATAAAATGCGTTTCATCGGCTTCTACAACGATCTGGGTGAAAAAGGTTATCCCACTTTCGAGTATCAAAAGCTCTGAAGCTGCTGATCATCAGAAATATTCGATTTATTCGTTCCAAAATCAAAATCCCTGATAAGAAACCTTAACGTTTCTTTGTCGGGCGGTTTTGATGTATTTTCTACATTTGCAAAAAACAGATTCATGACACTTCAATTTATCGTTTGGAACGTTAGCCCCGAAATCTTCAGTTTCCCCGATTGGCTGCCACTTTTAGGTGGTCGTGGTGTTCGCTGGTACGGGATGTTGTTCGCTGCTTCGTTTGTGGTGGGCTATTTCATCATGCTGAAAATTTTCAGACGTGAGAAAATCGACGAAAAGATACTCGACGAACTCTCGACCTATATGCTGATTGCCACGGTTGTTGGGGCGCGGCTGGGTCATTGTCTGTTTTACGAACCTGCCTATTATCTTTCGCATCCTATCGAGATTCTGAAAGTGTGGGAAGGCGGCTTGGCAAGTCATGGAGCGGGAATTGCCATTGTTTTAGCCTTGTATTTCTTTTCGAGAAAACA
>CAZVKW010000014.1:16618-35940 GCA_964627945.1 uncultured Lentimicrobiaceae bacterium | reverse complement strand
TTGAAAGGATAATAAGCGATGAGACTATCTTGAAGTGTGTTCGAACAACCAGGTAGTTCGACAAGATTTGCAGGCAATGGGTAAATAGTAATAAAAATACTATCCGGTTCTATTGAGATACCATCTATTGACCCATTTAGATAATAATAACCACCCTGATCAACTGTCAAGTTTGGAATTTCGATACTAAGTCCATTATTTGCATAACCATCAGGTCCTGACCATTGATAAATAGCTTCAGGAATATTGTCAGCTACCAACACTAAAGTTTCCCCTTGGCAAAATTCTGTTTTATTGGCGGTAATCTGGCATTTGAGTATCGAAAAATCTGAAAGATATGCAAATCTGCAACCACCATGTTCCCCACCATGTATAAATCCCATTTGAAAACTACCTTTCGTATTCGAAATGACACTAGTTTGTCCAACAGGAACCTGAATATTCGTAAAATCTATTGATGCTTGTTTCCATTTACCATTTGTAAATGGAACATCCTGAAATAACGTGGCAGGAATTACTCCTGGAATGTGATCAAGTAAAAAATCACCTTCATTTCCACTTCTGGTCATTAGTAATAGTCGTAATTCAGCATCAACAGATCGTGTAAAACTAACTTGGTCTGTACCAGAATTACTTAATGAAGGAACAATCGCGTTTCCAACTTCACAACCATGACCCGATAATTGCAATATATATATGTTTTCAGAAGCAATAATATAAACAGAAGGATCATAAAGTTCTGATACATATGTTTCACCTTCATTCAAGTTTATTACATTCGAGCTACCAATCCGTAATTGAGTATTATCTTTTGTACCAACAATGAATAACCTATCAGGACCATTTAACCAACCTTTTGTAAGGACGTACTCTTTTCCTGTTCTAGACACAGGAATAATCTGATCTCCAACGAGATCAGCACATCCACCATAAATCGTAGCATCTAAAAGATCATCAACAATCGTGATTGCAATAGGTTTATCAGAAGTTGCTTTAGAACCATGTAAATGCAATCCCCCTTCCTGACTGACTGCTTGTGCTGAGTATGATTGACCCTTGTTTAAGAGAATATTAAAAGGGATTCCGGCAGTATGACCGACAATATTGTTTTTTGGAATTATTGTTACAGTAGTGTTATTTTCTGTTGCTACAATGGTAAATGAAGAGAAAGGCAATGGAGAAAAATTACTTCTATTAAAAAGGACATTCTGAAAAGGAGTAAAAAATACTGTTCCAATAGCTTTGCTTCCTTTTAAAGAGAACACTTCAGGATTACAATTACAATAAGAACTGACAACTTCGTAGTAAACACTTATTTTTTCTGTGGAAGTAATTCTAATTCCTTTATTAAGAATTTGGTTTGCAGGTTTATTTTCCAATAAATTAATAAATGAACTAAGATCAACGGTTCGATTACTATTGGCTTCAAGTTCAAAAACAATTTGTGAGAAATCAGGATTTGCAGGTTGTTCAATCTTGATAGTTGCTCCTTGATTTAGCGTTGAGAAACGAAATACGATTGGTAAATCATAATAATTCGAATGAGCAGATACTTCAGGAGCCACAAACCAGAAAAGTGTATCAACTTGTCCAAAAAGTGAAACTGCAGACATAATAAATATGCAGTTAATAATTAAACTTTTCATCGTGTAAGGTAGGTGTTATTAAATGGCAACTGTTTTATTTGTTAAAGGTAATAAATGTTTACCTTTATTGTACTAAGTTGTTCATTTAATTATACATTATGATAATTTCGTATAGATATAATTCTTAGCCCTTTGAAACAATTTTGGCCTTTTTAATACTTGCATTCAACTCAAAGCCAAGCAATAATATCCAGGCATCAAAATAGATCCACATCAGAAAGATGATCAGTGTTCCGATGGAACCATAAAGTGCATTATACTGGGAAAAATTGGCAACATAAAAATTAAATCCAAGTGTACCAACGATCAGTAAAATCGTTGCCAGGATAGAGCCCGGACTAAAAAACGTGAATCCGCTCCGGTCAGCGGGCCCAAAGAAATACATAAATGAAACTGAAAAATATGTCAGCATCAGGATAATTACCCAACGCAGCAGTTCGAGCAAAGTAACAGTCAGACTGTCGCGTATCAAGCCCTGTTCAATGAGCCAACGGATAGAAATTCCCCCGAGGGTGATGAATGAAATTGCAAGAATCATAAGGATAGAAAGGACTGCCATCAGAAAAACGGCGGTCAAACGCTGTTTCCACCAGTTTTTTACTTCTGATGCATGCAATGAGCTATTGAAACCTTCCATGATCGCATTAACACCATTGGTGCTGAAGAAAAATGTGAGCAAGAAACTTAATGAAAGCAGTTGACTATTCTGAAGCATCAGAATCTCATAAATAGTTTTCTCAACCATGGAGAATGTTTCAGGAGGGATGACTTCCCGAAAAAGATCAAAAAGAGTCGTCTGAAACTCAGTGATCGGGATATAAGGAATCAGCGTGAAGAGAAAAAGAATAAAAGGGAAAATGGCAAGAAAAAAGTTATAAGAAACCGATGCTGCCCTCATAGAAACAGCTCCTGCAAACAATCCTTTCACAAAAAACACCAATACGTCATACAAGGGAACTTTCCCAAAACCTGGCAAAACTACCAGTCGCAACACACCAATCAACCTGTCGCGATAATTGATATAATGTGTTAAAGCCTTGTATTTTAAACCGTTCATGATTACAAATTACACCAAAGCGCGCAAACTCATATCCAGACTCCGAATATGATGTGTGAGAGCACCAACAGAAATAAAATCAACCCCGCTTTCTGCATAAGCCCTTAAAGTTGTCTCTGTTATTCCACCCGAAGCTTCCGTCTCAAATCGATTTCCGATAATATCAATAGCTTTATGCATATTCTGTACACTGAAATTATCCAGCATAATCCTGTGAAATCCTCCTTCAGCGATAGCCAGAGCAAGTTCTTCAAAATCACGCACTTCAATTTCAATTTTAAGATCAAGATGATTATGTTCGATATAATTCCGGCAAGCCACCAATGCATTTTTTATACCACCGGCAAAATCCACATGATTGTTTTTGATCAGAATCATATCAAAAAGTCCGAAACGATGATTTGAACCACCTCCGATCCGTACAGCTTCTTTTTCGAAAACACGCATTCCCGGGGTGGTTTTTCGTGTATCAAGCAAACGGGTTGGTAATCCTTCTAGTAAAGCAACCAGTTGATGTGTTTTTGTTGCAATACCGCTCATCCGTTGCAAATAATTCAAAGCAAGCCTTTCGGATGAAAGCAGTGAAATTGATTTTCCGCTTACAGTAAAACAGGAATCCCCTGGCTGAATTCTTGTGCCATCCGGTAAAAGTAAATTGAACTCAATCTGAGAATCAACCAACTCAAAAACTTTTCGGGCCACTTCAACTCCGGCAAGAATTCCTTCCTCTTTGATGAGAAGATGTGCTTTACCTTGTCTGTTTTGTGGAATTGTGGCCAGCGATGTATGATCTCCGGAGCCAATATCTTCTCTTATAGCCAGCTGGATCAGATTCTCAACACTTAAATCTATCATTTTTTTATTGCTGTAATACTCAGTGAGTGAATAAGATATTTAGCCCCCTCTTTGCTGCGAACGAAATAAACCCGAAAACGATCTGAACCACAAACAAGTTCTCCAATGGTAAAGAGGTTATTCGAAGATCCTGTCTGACCATTCCGTTGAAGGATAAACTGATCAACCTGATGTTTTCGAAAGAAATCATCCAGTATCTCTTCTGATTGAAGTTTCCCATAAACACCAGCCTGACTTAATATTTCAAGGTTTATAGATTCCTGCAAATGAACAGTCAAATCCTTTGCAAGACCTTTATTAAGCGCTTTTAAAAGTGAATCCGGCAGCTCTGGAACCCTGTCCTGAGCATTTATCTGGAATGCCATGATCCAAATAAAAGTCAATAACAAAAAATTCCTGAATTCGAACCTATAAATTTTCATCAGTGATGTTCTCATATCAGTTACAAAGGTAAAATTAATCAGCGTATGATGTGCTTTTCAATATCTGAAAGCCTGTACTGTTTCAACTCATCTTATTGGTAGTAAAATATGATGATTATTTTATACTTTCGGGGAATAAATTGAACTACATTTGAATAATCTTTGAAGCAATTAAATTACAAACAGATGGATATCAAACATTTGAAATACAGTTTTTTACCAATCATAATGATATCAGCTTCAATATGGTTTCAGGGCTGTATCCCACCACCAGAAACCAATGAAACGGACAAATTCGATACTGAGCTGAAGTCCTTCAATAAATCAATGAACCAGATTGGTAAAACTCTCGATATGGTTGATGCCATGCAGATTGAAGTGGACAAAGTTGAGCGCCAGCGTGCCTTGGGCGAGATAACGGATGTTGAAGCAGAACGCCAGCTTTTGCAGATCAAGGAAACTTACGGACGAACACTGGCAAGAGGATCGAATATGAATCCCGCAACATCACTTCCGCAATGGGCTCAGCAACTGAATCTTACAGAACCTGCCGGAATGAAACTTGATCCCGATTATTCTCAGATGACCAGAGCTGAAAATCCGGAAGAAGGTTTTAACTCAGTAATGCTCGTTTACCTTGGAGATTATAATCTCGCCATGAAAGAAGCTGCAAGAATCGCAAAATTAGCTGGTATTCCTCTTGGAAAAGACTATTTACAGGCAGTTGAATTATCAAAACAATACGATACAGAACCAATCAAAGGGGTGGCATATATGAACTTTGATCCATTTATCGAAGACAAAGATTTCAATATTTCCATCACTGTCGACGAAAGCGGCATGCTTACGATCAGCGCTGTTGACGTAAACCAAATGAAAAGACAATTCGAACCCAGAAGCTCTGAGACTGGTAATTAGTCCATTATCATTTTAATTATTAACACATTAATAAAGATGGACATCATCCTTACAGGTGCATCACGCGGAATAGGTTATGAGACGGCATTGTCCATGGCTAAAAACGGTCATTGCAGAATCATGGCTATTGCACGAAACCAGGCGGCACTTGAGCGATTATCAAATGAAATTAATGCATTTCAAAATGGTTCGCAACTCTTCCCGATTGCAATTGATCTTGAACAGGAAGATTCCATTCTAAAAATTATCCAACAAATTGAATTTCATCAATTTAAACCTGAAATTCTTATTAATAATGCCGGAATGCTGATTAATAGCAGCATTACTGAACTTAATCCTACCGACTTCGATCGGATGTTCCAACTTAATGTAAAATCGGTTTTCTTCCTCGTCCAGAGTTTGATTCCATATTTTCAAAAAGGTTCGCATATCATAAATATCAGCAGTATGGGTGGTTATCAGGGAAGCTCAAAATTTGCCGGACTATCACTTTACAGCGCGAGCAAAGGAGCGTTAGCTGTTCTAACTGAGTCAATGGCTGAGGAACTAAAACCTTATCAGATTTCCGTGAATTGCCTGGCTCTTGGCGCCGTCCAAACAGAAATGCTTGCAGAAGCTTTTCCCGGATATTCTGCTCCTGTTTCAGCAGCCCAGATGGGTGAATTTATTGCGGATTTCGCATTCAACGGAAACCGGTTTTTCAATGGCAAAATACTGCCGGTATCCCTAAGTACGCCTTAGTTTTTTAATTCTTCTAAAATTTATACCTTAGCAGCGTTTTCTTCATTTTTCCATTAAAAATTTGAAGAAGAATTTTTTGCATTTACGAAATATTCTGACCATCGGTGAAGCATCGTTTCAGCAACAAATTCCGAAGTAAAAATATACATAAAAATTAATTTAAGTACTGATAATCAAATAATTAAATCAACAAACAATAAGCTATGAGAAACCTACTACTCCTAATTACATTGATCCTGTCCGGTAGCATTCTGCTTGCTCAGGAACAACAAGACAGCCAGCAAAGCATTTATCCCGAACGGGTAGTAAAGGCAGTTTACTTTGATAAATCTCCTGCTCTCCGCGACGTTGAGCCTATCATTCCGGGTGTCAGGAAACGCAGCTGGCCGAAAGATGAAGTTACAAATCCATCTGTTTCACAACCTCCATTTGTGAATCGTGAGAATGAAAATCCTGATTTTAACGATCAGGCTCTGCAGAAAGAAGTATTCATCAATGAAGAATACTGGCCTTTACGTAATATCATGGCGATCGGTAATGTAAATGGTGTTTATCCTCCTGATACTGACGGCGATGTCGGATTGAACCATTATTTTATGATGGTCAATTGCTCATTCGCAATTTATGATAAGTCAGGAGTGAAACTATACGGACCAGCTGATAACAGTACTTTGTGGGATGGATTTGAAGGCCCATGGTCAAATACCAACGACGGCGACCCGATTGTTCTGTATGATGAAGTAGCGGACCGTTGGTTTGCCAGTCAGTTTGCAATTAGCACAAGCAATGGTACCTACTGGCAACTTGTTGCAATTTCTGCAACAGCCGATCCTTTGGGTGAATATTACCGTTACGCATTCCAGTTCAGTAAATTCAACGACTATCCGAAATTCGGTGTTTGGAACAATGCATATCTGGGAACTTTCAATTTCTTCAACGGTGGTGGTTCGAGTTATGCTGGCGCAGGTGCTGTTGTTCTTGAAAGAGACGCCATGCTGGCCGGTGATCCTGACGCACAGATGATTCAATTCAGTATTAATGGAGCAAAATTTGGAATCCTTCCTGCTGATTTCGACGGAACACCTCCTCCGGCAACTGAGCCAGCCTGGTTTGCGCATATCAATAATACAGGTTCAAAAACCCTCGAAATCTGGAAAGCAACGATCAACTGGGCAAGTCCGTCATCTTCAACATACACCCTTGCCAATAACTTAACAGTAACAACTTTTAACGCGAGTGTTTCATCCATTCCGCAACCAAATACCACACAAACTCTGGATGCCCTCAGCGGTCACCTGATGTATAGACTTCAATACCGGAATTTCGGATCCTATTCAACACTTGTAACAAATCATACTGTTACTGCCAATGCAAGAGCATCTATTCGCTGGTACGAATTACGCAAAACCGCCAATGACTGGACCGTTCATCAGCAGGGAACATTCTCTCCTGATACCGATCACCGCTGGATGGGTAGTATCGCCATGAACGGAAACGGAAATATTGCCCTTGGTTATGGTGTTTCAAGCTCATCAACTTTTCCAAGCATCCGCTACACAGGGCGCACTGCAAATGCACCACTCAACACATTTAATATGCCTGAATGTTCAATCGTTGAAGGTGCTTCCTCTCAAACAAATATCAATCGCTGGGGTGATTATAGTTCAATGTCGATTGATCCGGCGGATGATTCAACATTCTGGTATGCCCATATGTACCGTTTAAGCACCAACTGGAGAACACAGTTTGCATCATTCAATTTTGCGCCTGGTGTTGGTCCTGAAGTTGATGCAGGTCCGGACGAATGGATGTGCGCCGATGAAAATACGATTACTACAAAAGCTTCTGCGGTTGCTATCACAACTGTATTATGGACTACAACAGGAGATGGAATGTTACTGTATACCAATCGTTTAGAAACTCTTTATGCTCCCGGTGCCAATGATAGAAGCAGTGGATCGGTTACCCTCACCTGTCAGGTTACAGGTTGGAACGGTGAAGTAGTAAGCGACCAGATGCAAATCCATATTAATCAGGACCCGCAAGCTTTTGCAGGAAATGATACACTAATCTGTTACAACGAAACATTGCAACTTCACGGTACTTCAACTTTTGCTGAATCAACACTCTGGCAGACTGCCGGTGACGGATCCTTTAATGATCCTGCAAACCCAAATGCCATTTACACTCCCGGAAGTCAGGATATCAGTACAGGTTCAGTACAGTTAACCTTTAACGCTTACGCAACTGAAGTTTGTACAGGTCAGGACAGTGATGTTATGAATCTTACAGTAGATGTTTGCAACGCAATCGATGAAAATACTGATTTAAAAGTCGTTAGCATTAATCCAAATCCAGGAAACGGATTGATTACCCTCAGTGTTCTGAATAAAAACAGAGAAAAAATTAAATGGGAACTGAGCAATATTAATGGCGAAATAATCAGAAACTTCAGTTTGAAAGCCAATACCGGCAACTATAACGAACAAATTGACTTTACTACTTTAGCCTCTGGCACATATGTCATGAAAGTTATTGTTGGTAAAAAAGTTTATACAGAAAGATTGATGATCAACAAATAAGTTGTTTATAAAAATCACTAAAAAAGTGCTTCATAACCGGAGCACTTTTTTTTATGAAAATAAATCTAGGATTAAAAATTCATACGGTATATATTCGTAATCTTGCTTAGCCTTACATCTCATCAAAATCTGATACCCCAAACCATAATGAAACACAAATTATTCAATATCTGGTATTTAATTTTTACCATTTTCTTACTCAGTTTCGTTTCATGCAAAAAAGATGACAATACAACAGTTCCCCCTGTCGTACCAACTGGTTATCAACAATATGGCACTCCATTCGCCAATATACCAGCAAACGAAGACATTGTCATGTATGAAGTCAATCTTCGGGCATTCAGTTCAACTGGCAATCTGAAAGGTGTAACCAATAAAATTGACCATCTTAAATCACTGGGCGTAAACGTGATATGGTTAATGCCTATTTATCCCGATGGTGAAGTAAATTCGGTGAATTCCCCCTATTGCATCAAAAATTTTAAAGCTGTTGGAACCGAATATGGCACATTAACTGATCTACATGCATTGACTGATGCAGCACATGCAAAGGGTATGGCTGTGATTCTAGACTGGGTTGCCAACCACACTTCTTGGGACAACGCATGGATCACAAATAAAAGCTGGTATACACAGGATGGATCTGGAAATATAGTACATCCACCCGGAACAAACTGGATGGATGTTGCTGACCTGGATTTCAGCAATACAAAAATGAAAGCCGCGATGATCGATGCAATGAAATATTGGGTTCTGGAAGCAAATACCGATGGTTTCCGCTGTGATTATGCCGATGGCGTGCCTTTTTCTTTCTGGAAACAGGCAATGGATACTTTAAGAGCAATTCCTGAAAGAAAGATCGTCATGTTGGCCGAAGGTGACCGCAGTGATCACTTCAATGCCGGATTTGATCTGCATTTCAGCTGGAGCTTTTATGGAGCAATTAAATCGGTTTTTGATGGTCAGTCAGCAAGCAAACTTTATGATATGCATTCATCAGAGTATGCCGCCGTCCCAACGGGGAAACAAACGCTGCGTTTCACTACCAATCACGATGAATCAGCATGGGATGCAACTCCAATGACGCTTTTCGATGGTGAACAGGGTGCAACAGCTGCATCGGTTATTACGGTTTTCATGGGAGGAGTTCCATTGTTGTATACCGGACAGGAAGTTGGCCGCATAGCAACGGTTCCGTTTTTCAGCAATTCAACAATTGATTGGACTGCACACGCTTCAATGTTGGCTTCGTATCAGAAGATTATGAATATTTATACAAATTCCTTAGCTGCCCGCAAGGGAAGCATTTCGGATCATTCCACAACTGATGTTTCAGCATTTGTAAGAGACTATATGGGTGAAGAATTGTTTGTGATCGTGAATTGCAGACAAAATGATGTCACATACAGCCTCCCCACTGATATTCAAAGCACTGCATGGACAAATGCCATGGATCAGTCAGAAGTAAATCTGGGAACTGATATACAATTAACTTCCAGAGAATTCATAATTTTGTCACGATTGAAACTAAAATAAAACCTGATTGTTATTTTGGAGTCAAAACGAATGATACATGAAAACAGAAGCTTGTCAAAACATTGATGAATATATCGCTGCTTTTCCTGAAAATATCCGCGAAAGACTGCAGTTAATTCGGTTAACGATTCGAGAATGTGCTCCTGAAGCGGAAGAAAAAATAAGTTATCAGATGCCCGCTTTCTTTCAGAATGGAATTCTTGTTTATTTTGCTGCCCATAAAAACCATATCGGATTCTATCCTGCATCCATGGGTATCAGTGTATTTCAGGAGGAATTATCAAACTGGAAGACATCGAAAGGAACTGTTCAATTTCCTCATAATCAAGATATTCCAATTGACCTCATTCGTAAGATTACGGAATTCAGATTGAGTGAGAACCATGCGAAAGCATCAAAAAAATCAAAACGGAAAAGTATCTGAATTACATTTCAGACTTTAATGAACTGATTATATAATTGTGAATCCTGTCAGATGAGTGATTTATCTTTAAAATAAGCCTCAATTTTCTCTGGTACAACCAATGAAGAAAATCGTTTGACAGGCTTACCATTACGATCGATGAGAAATTTGGTAAAATTCCATTTGATCCGGCTAAACGGAAAACCCGGTAACTCCTTTTTCAAATATTGATACAAAGGATGTGCATGGCTTCCATTCACATCTATTTTCGAAAACATCGGAAAAGTCACCCCATAATTTAGCAGACAACCTTCAGCAATTGATTTTTCATCGCCGGGTTCCTGATTGGCAAACTGATTGCAGGGAAAGCCCAGAATGACCAGTCCTTTATCGTGATATTTCTGATACAATTTTTCGAGACCTTCGAACTGTGGGGTAAATCCACATTTACTGGCGGTATTCACAATCAGAACCAATTTGCCTTTATAGGATTCCATGCTCACTTCCCTGCCCTGCAAACTGATTGCTTTAAATTGATAAAAATCGTTTTTCATGATATTATTCTTTCGTTAAATTCAGGTAAATAAAATTGATAAAAGACAGATTAGTTGAACGTTTATGGATTCTTCTTTCCATATTTTTCATTGTAGATCCATTCAGCATCTCTACGGATCATTTCGTCGAGCGGGATATTTTTCTCTTCCGCTTTTTTCTGAACCTTGGCAAGCCAGTCGGGTGTTTGCCGGATGCTCATCATCAATATAGGAAGCAGTTCTTCTTTTCTCGAATACTTTTCCGGATGCTTTTTAAAATCCTCATATAAAAGATATTGCGCTTCGAGATCAATCCTTTGCTCAAGACTCATTTTTTTCATTTTGGCATCATCCACAAGACGCATAAACTGATCGTTGGAACAACGAAGCGTATTGGCAAAATTCCCAATAGCATCATTTTCAGACGGATAGAAAAGATGGTAAATTTCTTCATCAAACCCCCAGGCAAAATTATGGTGAAAACGCTCGGTGATCATGATCAAAATGATATCGCGTTTCATGATTTCACTTTTCCGATCCAGTGAACTTACAATACCAGCTTCAAGTCCATTTCGATTCCACCAATGTTTGTTATAATACCAGAAATCACAATTTCCAAATGCTTTATACATAATCGAATCGCTCTGCCAGTTGAAGTAGAAGCTATCCCCAACAACCAAAACATCAGCTTCTGCAGGTTTAGAATGGTCAAATAGAATCACAGGATAGCCAAGCTGATCATTTGGTTCAGATTCAATCAGGTTCATTGCCTGCCAGATATCTGCATCTGGATGCCGCGGAGAATCAAATTGAACGACTTTATCAATCGTAAATGTTGCCACATTTTCCTGACTGACTTCTTTCAGATAACGGAGCACTGAATCAGCTGCCAGGGCAGCTCCGTAATAGGACCAATGGGTTCCTCCGCGCGGGAAAATTCTGTTTGAAGCTTTTTCGCGTATCGAAACGAAATAAGGATTCAGATCAATTACTTTAACTCCCTGAAGCAACAATTCACGTTTGAAAATATCATTGTTTGTAATTGGAACATTCTGAGATTTTTCATTATCAGGAATTCGGTCAGAATATACAGTGCCTTTTCCTGGTTCAAAGATGATAACAATTTGTTTATGAAGCTTTTCAAGCGTATCCTGAACTGCCTTTAACTTTCTGGCTTTTTCTTTCCAAACATTCTCACCCACAAAAAAATCACCCCTTACTGCGCGGATATAATCTTTTTCGAACAGTTCGCCTTTTTTTCCAACCAAAACACCCTCTGCATTGGCCTTTCTGAAAATTGAATACTCGGTCTGGTTATGAATCCGGATCAGGCTTTTGCGAAAACCGATTCCAGTCTCTGCGGTTTTATCTGCATAGTTCTGGAAAGAACCGTCAAACCAGTTTCTTATATTCAAACTATCAAACGTGAATTCTGTTGATGTATTGAAAGCTCCAAGCAAAGGCTTCTCTTTCAACAATTTAAATTGTTGCTGAATGAAAGAAAGACTAAGAATCGTGAGAATAAATCCCAACAATCCATGCTTCAGATATATGGCTTCAGGCAGTCGCAAACAGAGAGTTATTAATGAAGATTTCCGGAACGAATTACAGGTTTAACAAGTCTGGATTTGGCAGTTTTAAGCAATACGTAGAAAGATCCTGAAGCTTCAGGCACCAAAGGATAGAAGCTATATGTACCGGCTGCTCTAACTTTTTCGTGAAGACTGTAAAACAGTTTGCCTTGAGAATCAACTATAAGCACCTCATAATCCGTTGCTTCTGTGATAGTTACATCTACACGCAGACGATCAGCAAATGGATTCGGAGAAACTGAAAGCCGAACTCCTGTATCAACAGGATTTTCACCAACTGCGGTCTCAACATTTCGGGCTGGAAGAATGATATAATCAATCACAGCGCAATCAAGTCCGTTAGAAACGCTATAATCTTTCGTATAGTTCCAGTGAAACACCTGCTGACCTTCGTCCACCTGATACACCTTGTGTGCCCAGCCCACTTCTCCTGACCATTGATCGATCAACACTTCGTTGATCTGAAACTTAAGGAAATCGTAGTTTGGTTCAGATGAGACCTTGAAATAGAATGAAACAGTATCAGGATAAGCCACATCCCAGGGCAGGTTCAGAACGGAATAACCATTATCCCCCATCACTCCGGAACGGGCTGCAAAAGCACCTTCATACACAGGATCATCTGTAATATACCAGTTTGCAGTGCCGATCGTTTCCCATTCAAAAATATCAAAAGTGCCGGTCTCGAAATTTTCAAGAATAAGCGAAGTAATCAGTGGAACAATTTTATTAAAGGCGTAATCATTCGCACCTGTGAGTCCGAGTTGAAGTTCCAGAGTTTGCATTGGTTCTGCGGTTTCATTGAAAAAGACTTCGAAAGTGGCTGTCCACATACCATTTTGTAAAATTTCTGTTGTGGCATCATTATTATCCAAAATCGTCAGATCAGGATTGTCGCATTGCATCTGTGCAACCACTTGAGGCAGACTGGCCCCTCCTTCATTCTTAAAAGTTACCAGAATCTGGGCAGTATCACCCGGTTCTAAAATTCCATTTTCACCATCTAGAACTTCTACAGAACTGATACTGATAAAGGGGGCATCCAATTCAATGTTAAAATCCCGCGTCCAGACATGCTGATCCGTTGCATAAACCAGACTGCAGCTAGCCAGATGTCCATTAGGAACCGTATTACTAACTGCAACTGAAAACACATCAGAAACCATCACAGAATCCAAAGCTGGGATGCTTCCCATTTCAACCAGACTATCTATCAGTATGAGATAGGGATCATTAGAACGGAAAGTGATAGTTCCGGTTCCGGTTGGAACATTATATAAATTCCGCAGATGCAGATTCATTGTAAATTCTTCCCCATATTCGATGACAGCATCATCGCCTGATTGAACATCATATCCAATCACAACCCCTTCGATACCAATATTATATGATTTAACTTCAGTGATATGATCAAAATCACGAACCCTTATTTTGATAGAAGGGCTGTTTGTAAGCTCTTCAAGACTGCCAGTCAGCAAACCCTCAGAAGTCATTTCCAGACCTGGAAATACACTGTTTGGTTGAAAAAGTGTAAACTGGTTGGCATACGGATCAAAATAAGCTATTTCGTTCAGCAAATGATAATTGATGCCATCACCAGCTGAAAGTCCTGCAAATTTGTGAATATAGGATGGTGCATGATGTGGGCCATACCAAAAACGGATTTCACCATCTGGAAAAATTGTTACTGTTACATCAACCAGACTGTTACCTGTTACTCCATTTGTCGACATTTTCCAACGGAACGTACATGAATCAGCTGTTCCTGAGTACCAAACCCCATTATCTTCTGTTCCATTAAAATAGAATGGCTTTGCGAAACAGGGCGCAATCATCTTATTTTCAATAAAATATGTTCTTCCTTCAATATAGTATGGCCAAGGCAACAATGTTTCTTTAAACATGATGAATCCTTCAGTTGTGGGATAAACCCTGTTTACCATTTCACCAAAAAACGGGAAACTGAATGGTAAGTCTACCCCGGTCCAGGATTCATTTGTTCCCATAGATAATTTCGTTCCGCCAAATTCAGGATAAGACTGTGTTGAATCAATTAGGGCGTAATCGTGCACGAGGTCCCATGAATATGGTATCGTGCCGCCTGTTGCTGACAACTGAACCATATAATCAGCATACAATTCAAGTGCGGGGAGCTCAGAATTTTCAATCTGTACATCATCATAGTTAACAGCCGTCTTGATATTGAGCATCGTCATATTATTTGCAACAATTGGCACTTCTGACTGATCAGAAGTATACTCATCTGTCACAAGATCAGTATAATCCATCAAGGAAAATGAATTAATCAGACCCTGGTTGAAGCTTGCTCCGGACTGATCAGAAACGATCAGGAAAAATTTCGCTGTTTCTCCCGGATTGATATATGTAAGCAAAGGATTGAGATCGAGGCCTAATTCAATATGTTCGTCACCTGAATTTCCCTGCATCGCCAGACATCCGCCCTGAAAATCGTAGATCGGATAATGCAAAATATACTGAGGTTCGGTGGCTGAGGTATCTGCAGATACACCCAGCATAACTTTAATTGCATTCCGGCAGGGATAGGTAAGATTCACTTTAGCAGTAAGTTCCGGATGATAGGTTTCTTTAACTTTCACCACAGCAGCCAGATTATTCCAGATTCCACCCTGTCCAAAGCGGTCGCAAACTGTTTTATACATCATATAGCAAAAACCTTCATCACCCCAGCCACTGATTGAGCCGTAAGTGTTTGCAAATTTGAATCCCCCGATTTCCCAGTCACTGATGGTAATAATTCCGTCTGCGTTAAGATCGACATCGTTCGTAAAACGACCATCTCCATTATAATCCCATCGAATGGAATCATTATATCCTACGATACTCATTGCGTGATTTGCAGAGTTTCCCCATTGCGTGAGAACATGTTTTCCGGCCTCGGGATAACCAACTGGAAATACAGTTGGAGGATATGAAAATTCGGAATAAAAACATGCGACACCGCCGTATTCAGAACCATTTGCATGATCATAAATCCAGCTTTTAAGTGTTTCCAATCCCTCAACGGTATTGAGTTTGATGGTATAGGCTCCCTCAATCCGGTTGTGCATTCCACTAAAATAATTGTCGTATCCGCTGATCCAGCGAGACGGACCACCCTGAGACATTCCGCCATATTCAGCTACATTGGGTGTTCCGATATGTTTCAGAATCTCAAATGTTTCGAAAAAATTAACTCCTGCATCGCTTCCTCCATTGATAAAATTATAGGCAAAATGGGTAGGATATTGATTTTCAGGTAGATTACCCGGAACATTGCGTTTCAGATTCATCTCATATGTGAAAACAACCCCAATGCTCGAAGCTTGTCCGCACTCCAAACCAACCTGAGCAATCAGCGGTCTGAAAAATGGCAACTGCGAATTATCAACCACTGCCGGCAGACTGCGTTGCTTTGCTGCCGGACTTATTTCCAGTGAAGGCAGTGAAGACAACTTCTGCATATCATATTCCGACATCGGAACAAGTTTTGCCTGACTTCCGACTTGTCCGTGAAGCAGAACCGAAAAAGCACCGATAATGAGCGCTGAGAGTAGAATTTTTTTCATCTTATCCGATTTATTTTGTGAAAATACAATCAATCATTGAATTGGAAATATTATTCCGTAAAAACATATTCGATCAGATTTGCTCCCATCCTGAGGGCCTTCAGACGTGTTTCCTCTGAGTCATGATGCACGGATGGATCCTCCCACCCGTCACCCAAATCGCATTCGTAACTATAAAAACAAATCAAACGACCTTCCCAAATAAGTCCAAAACCCTGGGCTGGTTTAGCATCATGCTCATGAATTTTTGGGATTCCTCCCGGAAAATCAAAATGCTGATGGTAAACAGGATGATTTACAGGTAGTTCAACAAAATCCAGTTCAGGAAATACCTTTTTAATCTGAGAACGAACATAAGTATCCAGACCATAATTATCATCAATATGTAAAAAACCTCCGCTTATCAGGTATTGTCGTAAATTATCTGCTTCAGCTTCATCAAAAACGATGTTCCCATGACCAGTCAGATGGACAAAAGGATAGTTGAAAATGGCCTGATCACCGGCTTCGACAACAGCGATATCTGTACTGATATTTGTTTTAAGCTGTGAATTACAAAACTTCACCAGATTGGGTAATGAGGTGGGGTTGGCATACCAATCACCACCGCCGCGATATTTTAATAATGCAATCTGAAGATCAGACTGCGCTGCCAGAATAAAATGCAATAAGAAGATGCATGAAGCCAAAAAAATCCGCTTTTTCATTTCAATTGATTTTTTAATTGTATGGTCATGCAAGCTGCCAGTGCAGCTGTTTCAGTGCGTAATCGGGCTTTCCCCAGACTAACAGGAACAAATCCATGCTTTATAGCTAATTCCACTTCCTGAGGACTGAAATCACCTTCAGGGCCAATCAAAACAATCGCATTTGAACTTTTTTGGTATGCATTGATAAGGGTTTCAGTAATGCTATAGTCAATCCATGCGATAAATTTCTGTCCGCTGAATTTAGATTTCACAATTTGCTCGAAATCAGTCATTTCATTCAGTTTCGGCAGTCTTGATTTGAGTGATTGCTTCATGGCCGAGATCATCACTTTTTCTAGGCGGTCATGCCGTTGCGATCTTCGTTCTGAGTGTTCAGAACAGAACAAACTAATCTCATCAACACCTACTTCAGTGGCTTTTTCGAGAAACCATTCAATACGGTCACTGTTTTTTGTAGGAGCCACGGCGATATGTAAATGGAATGGCCAGTGATCTTCCCCATTAGAAACTGAGAGAATTTCTAACTGACATCGTTTTGGATTCGCCTGCGTGAGCATTGCCTCCATCATCTGACCTCGACCATTAGTAATAAGTAGTTTCGTACCTTCAATCATCCTTAGAACACGAACACAATGCTTCGATTCCTCTTCAGAAAGGCTGATTGACCCTAACGATGCATCCGGCAGATAGAAAATATTCATAATCGGTTTCTCCATTACAAAGAAACAAAAAAAATGCCCGCCGGAATCCGGCGGGCATGTAAAATATCCTTCTTTTATCGGATAATCAGCTTCACCCTTTCAGTGGTCTGATCTGTTTCAGCTTCAACAAAATAAACGCCCGGGCTGAGATGGCTGATATCCAGATTTCTGCCTGAAATCCATGAATTCCGATGCATTACTTCCTGTCCGGCTGCAGAATAAATTACCAGATTGCGAATCTTACTCCCTGAGGCTGTATTGATCACCAGTTTATCGTGAGCAGGGTTAGGATAAACGCTTAATTTGGCAATATCCGGCTGATTTTCTTCAAGATCAACAGTTGGACCAAGTTCGATATCAGTTAGATAGATCGGATTTCCATAGAAACTAAATGTTTCGAAAGCAATTTTTACATCTGCCTTACCTGCAAATTCGTTCATATTCAGCACGATACATTCTGGCCCAAAACTACCACCACACCAGTCATCGCTGCTTTCAGGCACAAAACCTTCAACCTGCGGATGAGTTGCAAAGTTTCCTGTTCCGTTTTCTGCATCAGCGAAAATGCGTTTCCAGCTTGCTCCACAATCGTCGCTTACCAGAACAATCAGAGAATCAGCAACTTCATCCAGTCGTTTTGCATACGCATGACGGAATGAGAGATTCAAATGATCAAAACCCTGTAAATTGATTGGTGGTGATATCAGGCGATCGCGCTGACCAATTGCATAATAATGTCTGAAATCGATTGAGGCAGCCTTTGTTGTCATATCCAGTCCGGCAACATCAACCAGTTCCCAGGTCATATCGTCATCCGGATTTTCCACTACCCAGCTTGCATCATCAAATGATTCTGCATCGAAATACTGAATATAAGGCACTTCTGTTCCGCCAGCACTAATCACTTCAAATAGTGTTCTGGATGAAGATCCATTCAAATTGCTAGCATTTAGTGTAACGGAATATAGTCCGGACTGATCGAAAGTTACCTCTGGATTCTGAGAAAAAGCAGTCGTCCCATTTACAAAACTCACCGTTGATGGAGTAAATTCCCAATGCCATTCACGTGGAAGATAGAGTGATTCGTCGGTGAACTGAACAATATCGTTTGTACAAACAAATGATTGATCATAACTGAAATGAATTTCAGGCAAAATGGTTGAACTCACTGTGATATAAGCTTCTTTGGTCGTACTTCCATCACCATATTCGTTACTGGCAGTAAGCGAAACATTGTAGGTGCCTTCGGTCGGATAAGTGATTCCGGTCGGATTTTGTAAATTCGATTGGCCATTTTCGGCACCATCGAAAGTCCAGTTCCATGCATCCGGAACTCCAAGTGTAAGATCTTTAAAATCAACACTTTCTCCTGTTGGTATTATTGTATTATCTGTCGAAAAATCTACAATCGGTTGAAATGCTACTTTTACGTAAGCCCACCAGGTTCCCCAGCGATCTCCGCCATTAGGCAACTCAGCATATTCCTGAAGAACCCAGAAATCAATTCCATTGGTCGGGTCGAGCATGGTGGCAGTATAATCACCCCAGCGGTTGCGGCCACTTCCAAAGGTTTTATAGTATGGAGCAAGTCCGGCTTTGTATAGGAATGGATCACGTAAGGTATTGGGTTCGTCAGCATGTGAGCGGAAAGAATAGGCTGAGCTCGCATACTGGTTTTCAGAAAAACTACCATGTCCGATCATCACATCTTCGTAGATATTTACCGAAATGGTTGCAAACGCATACGACATCACTCCTGTTGGATCATCAACACGTCCGCGCTGAAGCAATTCACCTTCCGGACTGATTTCCCACCACTGAACAGCAGTACGGCTTGGATTGTTAGCAGGAAGAAATACATGATGAACAGCCCAAAGCTTATTGTTGCGCATCACCACGTTTTCCATGCGATGATCAACAGCATTCAGCATTTCCGTTGAGCCCATCTGAGGAAGAAAATCGCCACTTCCGTTCACACTACCAGCCCATGGGTTTGGTGTTCCGATATTTCCAACCATATTAAAATCAGGATTTTCCAA
>CAZVKW010000014.1:0-16518 GCA_964627945.1 uncultured Lentimicrobiaceae bacterium | reverse complement strand
CCCATGGGTTTGGTGTTCCGATATTTCCAACCATATTAAAATCAGGATTTTCCAATGGTCCGGAAACTTTGAAAAGGCTGATGTAACCATTACCGCCCTGATTCCCATTGGCTGAAGAAATGAGATAAACATTTTCCTGATCTGCATCGTAAGTGATTGCCGGTACCAAAGTGAATCCCTGGCTGGTTGCAAAACGGGTATATTGAGGTGTGTCGAGACCGTCATACATGGCCTGTTTGTCGAAAACAAATACTGTTCTGTAAAAATCATTACCAAACATATTTCCTGAAACAACAATCCATTTCGAATTGAAACCCATGCTTGGATAATCGAACCAGGTGATTCCGTCCTCATCGGTTAGAAATGAATACAGATACCATTCACCGGTTGGATCACTTGTTGCACTGACCCCCATATAAAGCCTTGATTGCCCGATCGTTGAACTTGATGGTGTTACAAATATCCAGCGATCAGCTTCAAAATCATACAGAATTTTCGGATCAAAAGTATCACTACCTGGAAGTTCAGCCCAGAATAGACCGAGCGAAACCGTTGATAATGGCGTTCCATCTCTTTCCTGAATCCTTACTTCCGTATTCAGCGTAACCATCAGATGATCAGGACCCGGAGCACCATTCACATCAGGCGGAATGGTATTGCCTGTGTCATAAAGCCCCAAGAAGGTAGTATCGGGTGAAGGAGAAATCTGTTTCGGACCTTGACTTTCCTTTTCCCTTGCCGCCTCCATTGAAACAACAGATTCAGGAAGAATCTCAAATTCAGGATGATATACAACCGGATTCGGTTTCTTGATCTGAATTTTTTCATCCGGCCCAAGACGTGCTTCGTCCTGAACCATTTTGGAAAACGATGATTTGACAAATGCTTCAGCAGTGCCAGTCTTTTTGGACAGAACAGTTTCCTGTGCCATCAAACTGCCAACTGAAAACACTACTGCGATTAGAAAAGAAAAGTTATGTTTCATCATTCAATATGATTTTTATAAATACTAGCGGATAACGAACTTCTGTTTAATGGTTTCTGAACCGTTCAGAACTATCATATAAACACCTGATGATAAATTCTTTAGGTTAAGTTTTGTAGAAAGACTTGTGATTTTCTTCTGCAAAACAGTCTTACCCCTGCTGTCAGTGAGCATCAAATTAGATCCCAACCATTTAGAATCCAGATTAAGATAAACATACTCATCGGCAGGATTCGGATATACTGAAACGCCATTTAGCTGTGCGGTTTCATCAACACTGGTAATATTCGAAACAGTTATATCTCGGATATACAGGTTATTGCCATAATTATTAAAAGATTCAAACCGAAGTTTGACATTTGCTTTACCGGCATATGCAGATAGGTCAATCGTTGGGCAATCAGCACCATAACCGGCTCCGCACCAATCATCTTCAGTAGCTGGTGTAAAGTACGACATGGTAGGCTCTGCAGTTTCAAAGATTCCGTTACCATCTGGTCCGTTGGCATATACGCGTTCCCAGTTAACTCCGCAATCTTCTGATATACTTACAATTAAAGAATCCTTCTGGGTTGCACGTTGAGCATAAGCATAACTGAAATTCAGGTAAATCTGTTCAAAATCACTCAGGTTTAATGCCGGACTAATCAAAAAATCTCTTTGATCGATTCCGGAATAATTGTAAAGATACATCCATGCATAACCTTCATCAGTTGCGATTTGCCATGTACGACTTTCATCAGGATTTTCAACTGTCCAGCCGCTTGCTTCAAATGTGGTGCCATTGAAAGATTCAGTAAAAGGAATGCTATAGCCACCCGTCTGAATATAGTCTTCGATTATAAGTTCATTGCTTCCAGTCGTGTTGCCAGCAGTTAGTGAAACAGTATAATTACCTGTTTCATTGAATCTTACGTGAGGATTTGGTGATGTGGCTGATGTCCAGTCAACAAATGAAACTGTTGGAGGATCGAATTGCCAAAGCCATGATGAAGGACAATTACCAGATTCATCGTGAAAAATGACAGTCATACCGCTACATCCAACAGTGTCAGAAGCAGAGAACATCACCTGAGGTGCAGATGCTTCTGTAACAGTAATATAGCCTTCGCGAAGTTCAGTATCTGAATTCAAAGGATTTGATACTGTTAAAGTTACGTTATAAGTTCCGGGTCCGGGATAAGTAATATTCTGCGGGTTTTGTAAGTTTGAGGTAGAAGGACTTGCACCGTTGAAACTCCAGTACCATTCCATAGGTGTTCCGGCTGTAAGATCTGTAAAATCAATTGAACAACCAGCTGATAATGTTGTGGCAGAAGCTTCAAAATTAGCTTCAAGTGCACTGAAATAAGGAGGAGAACTCCATAATCCGCGGCCATAAGTTCCGGCACGGATGGCATCATTCTGAGGATTCAGAGAATCGTAAAAAATTTCAATTTCAGTGACTCTTGTGCTGGCAGGTAAACCATGTGCATATAAAATCCAGTTTTCAAGTGATGAATCCTTATAGAAAACACCGACTTCGGTTCCAAGATATAAACCTTCGTTACTGTTCTTATAATATGCCAAAGAATTGATTTGCAAACCACTCATATTCGCGCTGATATTGGTCCAGGTTAAGCCTTTGTCTATTGATTTATAGACGCTGGTTTGCATTGCGATGTATACCGTATTTTCATCCAAAGGACTTGTTTCGATTGAAGAGATACTATTGTTTGAAGGCAGATTACTGGTTAAGTTGATCCACTCAACCGCTGCAGCTTTCACATTATCGGATCTGAATAAACGGTTTCCACTTGAGGCATAAAGTATATCGGTATTGGCACGTGACTGAGCAAGAACATTCATATCGCTTGTACCCATGGTACTGATCTTGGTCCAATCAACGCTGTTGGTACTTCCGGCTTTAACATTGGTGCTTCGCCAGATATTTTTATATCCGATAAACATGATATTTCCATCATTGTGATCGAGAATAAAAGGTGTCACCCAACCACCACTTTCGGTGATTCCGTTCACTCCGTTACCAGCAATTCCACCCTGATTGTTGTGATTAAACTGACGGTCGATGCTGCCATAATAAATTGTTGAGTAGCTATAACGGCTATCTTTCGGGTCAAATGCACATTCCATACCATCACCACCACCAACTGAAACCCAGTCGGTACCAGTATAGGTTGATGAGCCATTGTCCTGATAGCCATTGATTACGAATTCGCGTTCTGTAAGGCTCTGGCCGATTTTATATGCCTGACTGATTGTGAGTCCGTTTGAAATTTCTGTCCAGTTCACTCCACCATTATCCGACCAGTAAACTCCACCATCGTTTCCAGCGAATAGCCTGTTATTCAACGGATTGTATTCAAGAATATGAAGATCGGCATGTACCGACTGAACTCCGCATCCGCCATACCAATGCGAACGGATTGACCAGTTAATACCTCCATCTGTAGATTTGAAACAGTTGACTCCGCCACCATAAATTACATCGGCATTTTCGGGTTCAACAGCCATATCAAGGTCATACCAGGCCTGGCCACCACTTCCACCGTCACAATCCCAACTCATAATATTCGGGGTGGTTGATCTTTCAGTAAAAGATGTTCCGCCATCGGTTGACCTGTATAATCCTTTAAATGAATCACCATTGGTGAGAAAGAGGTAAACCATTTCGGGATCAGCCGCAGTTACACCAACAACAGCACGTGAACCACCCGGCAAACCATCATCAATATTTTGGAATGTAATACCATTATCCATCGAACGGTAGAAATTACCGCCTGAAACTGCATATACAATATTGTTATCGGAAGGTTTAAATACAACTTCCTTGTAATTACCTGATATTGAGCGAACCCAGGTTTGTCCCGCATCCACGGTACGATATAAACCAACGCTGGTAGCTGCAAGAATAATATTATTATCATAAGGATCCTGTATCATGCGGCCAACGGTGGCATTACCCATTCCGTTATTCCATTGTTGCCAGGTCAATCCACCATTTGAACTTTTCCATACACCAAGACCGGGAGCATCGCCAGCATCGCGGTCTCCTGTTCCGATAAAAATCAGATTAGGATCAAGTGCATCGACAATGATGGATGAAACACCCAATGTGGGCAGTGAATCGGTGAGTACTTCCCAATTTGCTCCATGATCAATTGTGCGCCAAAGGCCTCCTGCAGGAGCTCCAATGTAAAAAATCATTGGATCAATTGGATGAAAATAGATAGCACTAATTCTTCCGATTCCGCGATAACCGTTATAACCGGATGGAACTGAATGAGGTCCTAATGAAGTCCAGTCACCCTCCAGGTCACGGCCTTCGTTTGAACGATCAGCTAGAAATCTGTTATAAGCTTCCATGGTACTGCTACCGGATGGAATAACACCCTCAGGGGAAACAAGACGTCCAGTCCAGTATTCCCAACGTTTGAAAGGCTTGTAACCACTTCCTTTGGTAATTTCGCGATCTTTCCAATAAGTTTCGAAGGCTTTTACTGTCTGAAAGAAATTGATGTCAGGATTCTGCATCATCTCAATCCAGTAAGGATAATTTGCAGTGTCATTTACCTGTGAATGTGCAGGTTTTGCGATCATTGTCATAAAAATGATCAAACTGAGAATTGAAATCCCAGTAAATATTTTACGCATCGTAAAGAGGAATTATATGTAAATATTAGAATAAGGAATTATCACCGTGACAAAAGTAGCAAAATAGCCAAGACAACAGCTATTTACAAGACTTTTGTTCAAAATTTTTTGAACATTTTCAGTGATTTTTTCTGTTCAAATCAACAAACAGAAAATTATTCAACTTTATATAAACAAAAAACATTTGAAGTATTCCAGCACCATTAGTTCTTAGAACTCCGAAGTAAAATGGAACTTTATATCAGGGTATTTCTCCATCGAAACCTGTAAGGAATAAGGTGAATCGGCCAGAAAAACATCCCGTCCATCTTTATCGAATGCCATAAACGATGACTTACGCATTTTGAAATCGTTCAGCATGGCTCTGTTAGTACTTGTAATCCAGGCAGTTTTATATAAAGTGATATGTTCATAACGGCAACTGGCGCCATATTCGTGCAACAATCTGTATTGTATAACTTCAAATTGCAGAGCACCAACTGTTCCGACAATCTTTCTTCCCGTGGCAGCACCTGTAAACAACTGTGCAACTCCTTCGTCAGTGAGCTGATCCAAACCTTTGGCCAATTGCTTTGATTTCAATGGATCGGCATTTTCAACATAGCGGAATAGTTCCGGTGAAAAACTTGGAATTCCCTTAAAATGAAGCAGTTCGCCTTCGGTTAAAGCATCACCGATTTTAAAATTGCCAGCATCGTATAAACCAACAATATCGCCGGGATACACTTCATCGACAACTGATTTTTTCTGTGCCATGAAGGCTGTCGGATTCGAAAACTTCAGTTTCCGGTTCAGACGAACATGATGATATGGCTTATTACGTTCAAAAACACCGGAAACAACACGCACAAAGGCGATACGGTCGCGGTGATTCGGATCCATATTGGCATGAATCTTAAACACAAATCCTGAAAAAACATCTTCATACGGATCGATATGCCGTTCTTCTGTCTCACGACCAATGGGTGTCGGAGCAATTTGAATAAAGCAATCGAGCAGCTCTTTCACTCCAAAATTATTCAGGGCACTTCCAAAAAACACAGGACAAATTTCTCCGGAAAGATAATGCTCACGGGTAAATTCAGGATAAACACCTTCAACAAGATGCAGTTCGTCACGGAGTATCTGAGCATCATCACCGATCAAATGCGGAAGTTCTTCACTCGCAAGATCACGAAAAACGATTCCCTGCTCCACGCGTTGTTTACTTGATTCGAACAAATAAAGGCTGCGGTCGAAAATGCTGTAAACCCCTTTGAATTTCGGCCCCATATTGATCGGCCATGAAAGCGGCGTAACCCGCAAATCGAGTTTCTTTTCTATTTCATCGAGCAGTTCGAAGGCATCTTTACCCGGCCGGTCGAGTTTATTGATGAAAACAATAATGGGTGTCCGGCGCATCCGGCACACTTTCACCAGTTTTTCAGTCTGAGGCTCTACACCTTTCGCCACATCGATCACAACAATTACGCTGTCGACAGCTGTTAAGGTACGGAAAGTGTCTTCGGCAAAATCCTGGTGACCAGGAGTATCCAATATATTGATCATCAAATCTTTATATTCGAAACCCATGACAGAAGTCGCCACAGAAATACCGCGCTGACGTTCGATTTCCATCCAGTCGGATGTGGCGGTTTTCTTGATTTTATTTGATTTGACCGCACCAGCAACCTGAATAGCGCCGCCAAACAACAGTAATTTTTCGGTTAACGTGGTTTTCCCTGCGTCGGGATGGCTCACAATGGCAAAAGTGCGACGCCGGTTAATTTCCTGCTCAAAACTCATTCAAATGGATAATTTGGCGCAAAGGTAAGGCTTTCAGCGCTACTTTGACCAATTCAGATATAGGATCAGTGAACCTTTAAGCTGCTGGCGGCCTGTTCATCGAGATAAAACACAATATTTTCGCAACTTTTTAACAAAGTTGCCACCGGCAAAAATTCAGTATAATCAATGGTTTCGTTAAAAACTTTCTCCAGAATAACAGCTTTTTTCAATCCTGTTGTCATTATAACAATAGTTTTAGCTCTGTTTTCCAACAGATAAGGAGTAACAGTTATCCGTTGCTGATTGGTGACAGGATGAAACGCTGTTTCACATAATTTTTTCGAAGCAAAGAGATCAGGTCTGTCAGGAAAAACCGAAGCAAAATGACCGTCATCTCCCATCCCTAGAATCACGAGATCAAACATTTCAACACCCTTCAAAACAGATTCCTGAAATTCCAGTTCTTGCCCAACCGGAATTTCAGTATACAAAGGATGAATCTGATTATCTGTAACCTGAATATGATTAAGCCAATGTCTTCTGGCCTGACCACTGTTACTTTCTGAATCAGCATAAGGAACACACCGCTCATCACCCCAGTAAAACTCAACATGAGTCCAGCTGAATTCATCGGGCGTTGATTTGAGAAGTTCTTTGTAAAGAATTTCAGGAGTACTACCACCTGAAAGCATCAGATGAAATGGTTTTGATGCGTTTTTTGCTTCTGAGACTTTCTGAAGAATCTCGGTTGCAAACACCTTTGCCAAATCATCTGCTGAGCTGAAAACACTGATTTTATGCATTATAATTCGCAGTAATTACCGTCATCGGTCAGATTCTTGCATGGATAGCGCCACTCAAATTCAGAATCTCCAAAGTTGGCGATTTCTGGTTCGGGGCCCCATGTTCCGGCCGGATAACCATACATTTTGATTTCAGGATTTGTTTCCCAGGCTTTCTGAACAGGAGCCACAAATTTCCAGGCGGCCTCTACGGCATCGGCACGGGCATACAAGGTTGAATCGCCAAGCATCGCATCATAGATCAGCCGCTCATAAGCAGAGGGCAGATGGACATTATTCAGATCAGAATAATGAAAATCCATGTTCACTGTTTTCACCTGATAACCCGCTCCGGGCATTTTCAATCCAAATTTCAACAAGATACCTTCATCAGGTTGAATCCTGATAATCAATTGATTAAATTCATGTTGTCCGGGCATGATATTGAAGAGCCGATGCGGAGTTGGTTTGAAATGCACAACTACTTCAGTAACACGTGTCGGAAGTCTCTTACCTGTTCGGATATAAAACGGAACATCACCCCAGCGCCAGTTGTCGATAAAAAGCTTGAGTGCAACATAGGTTTCTGTTCTTGAATCAGGATGAACATGAGCCTCTTCGCGATAGCCATTCACCAGTTCACCTCTAATGTGTGATGAAATATACTGACCTCTAACTACCTGATCGCTTACCTGATTCTCAGAAATTGGCTGCAATGATTGTAAAACTTTCAGGGTTTCGTTGCGGATGGCGTCTGCATCTACTGATGATGGCGGCTCCATGGCAACCAGTCCAAGTACCTGAAGCAGATGGTTTTGCAACATATCGCGAAGGGCACCTGATTGATCGTAATAACCACCACGTTTCTCGACACCCACACTTTCGGAAGACGTAATTTCGATATGATGAATATAGTTTCGGTTCCAAAGTGGTTCAAAAATTCCATTTGAAAAGCGCATCACAAGGATATTCTGAACTGTTTCCTTTCCAAGATAATGATCGATACGATAGATTTGTTGCTCATCGAATTGTTCGTGAAGCATTCTATTCAACCCGACACCTGATTGAAGATCGTATCCAAAAGGTTTCTCAACAATCAGTCTTTTGTAACCATTTTGTTCGCTATTCAAACCGGCTTTGCCCAGATTTTGTGCTACTGCCGCAAACTTACCGGGTGGTAGTGAAAGGTAAAACAAACAATTTCCAGAAAACCCTGCATCAGTTGACAACTGATTGATTACCATTTTTAAGGAAACATATTCAGCTTCCGATTCCGGATCCATGCTATGATAATGAAGCAAATTCAGAAAATCACTGATCTTAACCTCATCAAGATGGTTCATTTCGGAGTACTTCCGGATCCCTTCTTCCATCTTGCTACGGTACACATTATCAGAAAGTTCTGTTCGCCCAATTCCGAGAACCCGGAATTTTTCGGGCATCATTTCCTGTTGATACAAAGCATACAGGGCTGGAATCAGTTTTTTGAGACTTAAATCACCTGATGCGCCGAAAATGATGATAAGTGTATTATTTATCATGGGCTTCATGATTTCTTCTGAACTGCATGTCCGCCAAACTGATTTCTCAAGGCTGCCAGAACTTTCATTGCGAAAGATTCATCCTGACGTGATGCAAATCGGGCAAAAAGAGAAGAAGTGATAACATTGGCCGGAACGTTAAGTTCGATAGCAGCCTCAATGGTCCATCTGCCTTCACCACTGTCCTCCACATAATCTTTCAGACTGTCGAGTTTCGGATCTTCGTTTAGCGCAAGAACCATCAGTTCGAGCAACCATGAACGAACCACACTTCCATACTGCCATCCTGTTGCAATTGCCTCAAGATTAAGATTATATGGTGATTTTTGCATGATTTCAAAACCTTCGGCAAAAGCCTGCATCATCCCATATTCAATTCCGTTGTGGATCATTTTCACAAAATGACCTGCACCACTTGCACCACAATAAGTATAACCACCTTCTGGAGCCAGAGATTTATAAATCGGGAAAACAAATTCTGAAGCTTCCTGATCGCCCCCTGACATCAGACTGTAACCATTCTGCAATCCCCATACGCCACCGCTTGTGCCGCAGTCGAGGTACTTCATTCCGTGTTGTGCTACAGTTACAGAACGGGCCTGAGTATGCTTGTAATTAGAGTTCCCTCCGTCAATGATGATGTCGTTGGGATTCAGTAAAGGGAGCAACTGGGCGATGTTATCGTCCACAGCCTGACCTGATGGGACCATGAGCCACACAATCTTCCTGCCTTCCAGCTTTGTAACCAGATCAGCGATAGAATCAGAAGCTATGGCTCCTTTTTCGACCAGTTTATCAACTGCAGCGCGGCTGCGGTTATAAACAACCACTTCGTGACCATGTACCAAAAGACGTTCAGCCATATTGGCACCCATTTTCCCTAATCCGACAAATCCTAATTTCATAACCAATTGTTTTTATACATATTTAATTCACTCAAACAAAAATACGCTTTGGCCACTCATTTATCAATTTATTTCTTCTGAAAGGGAAAAAAACCCGTTTGAACCAGAACAGAATTCCCAGTCGAAAAAATTTTCAGGGTATATTTTAATATTTACACATTTCTTTTATTGCCTGATTTTAAATAATGCTTCTGAAAAAGAATAAATAAGGTCAATACAATTGATCTTTATAAATCTTCTGATTATATTTGTTTAATTATGTAGAAAACAAAACCTAAACACAACCATTCATCTTATGGATGACAGAAATGAGATGCTACAACTCCTTGAAAAGGAGCGAAAAGCACGACTGGAAGCAGAAAATCGTCTTGAAGAAAGTTTGAACAATCATACTTTGGAAATGGCACGCAGTGCATCGCGCCTTACAAACCTGATTTCAAATATGCAGGAGGCTGTGCTTGTTGAAGATGAAAACCGCATGATTGTGCTTGTAAATGAGCAGTTCTGTTCGATGTTTGGTATTCCGGTCGCTCCTGACTACATGATTGGCACAGATTGTTCAAGTTCTGCTGAGGCCTCCAAACATTTTTTTTCCGATCCTGAAGGATTTGTAAAACAGATTGATAAAATATTGAATATCAAAGAGAAAGTTATTGGTGAGATTCTCGAACTTGCCGACGGAAGAACTTTCATTAGAGATTATGTCCCCATCATCATCGAAGGAAATTATAAAGGACATTACTGGAAATACGCAGATATAACTCGCCAGAAAAGGTCAGAGAATGCGCTGATCCGCAGCGAGGAGAAGTATCGTCTGCTGATTGAAAACATGAATCTGGGCCTGCTTGAAGTAGATATGGAAGGCAAAATTGTTTATGCAAATAAAAGTTTCTGCAAAATGTCGGGCTTCAGAAAACAGGATATTTACGGTAAAGTCGCTGAAAACCTTTTTACACATGAAGATAACCGCGATCTTGTCCGGCAGAAAACCGACTCCCGAAGCAAAGGTGTTCTTGATGCCTACGAACTGGAAGTTACAAACCATCAGGGACAGAAGCGTTGGTGGATGATTTCCGGGGCACCTGTTTATAATCAGGAAGGCACTCAGATTGGTTCAACAGGTATCCATCTCGATATCACAGAACAGAAGCAACTCGAATTTAATCTGCGAGATGCCAAGCAGCATGCCGAAGACACCGCCAAAGCCAAAGAGATTTTTCTGGCCAATATGAGCCATGAGATTCGCACTCCGATGAATGCAATACTCGGACTGGGGAACCAACTTATCAAAACGAAACTTAACAGGCAACAGACCTCTTATCTGGGGGCTATCAATACAGCAGCTGAAAATCTTTTGGTGATTATCAACGACATCCTCGATTTTTCAAAAATCGAATCTGGAAAATTCACATTGGAATCGATTAATTTCAGTTTACACGAAGTCCTTCAGCAACTGGCCTCTATCCTTTCAGGAAAAGCCGAAGAAAAAGAATTGGTTTTTTCACTGAAAATTGATCCCGCTGTTTCACCATATCTGGTTGGTGATCCCTATCGTTTGAATCAGGTACTTATAAATCTGATCGGTAACTCTATCAAATTTACCAATAAAGGAAGCATCATTTTGTCGTGTCAGGTGATTGAGAATCAGGAAAAACAACAAACCATCGAAATAACCGTACAGGATACTGGGATTGGGATCGACAAACAATACCTGAAAAATATCTTCCGTAAATTCTCACAGGAAAGCCCTGAAATTGCACGGAAATTCGGTGGAACAGGCCTCGGTTTAACCATTTCAAAGCAACTCATCGATCTGATGGGCGGCAATATCATCATTGATAGCAATAAAAATATCGGAACAAAAATAACAATCCGGCTTAACTTTCCGATTGGTCAGGAAACCATCCCTGAATCAATTTCTGAGGATGAAAATGACTTTAGCAAATTAAAAGGTTTGAATATTCTCCTCGTTGAAGACAACAAGGTAAACCGATTGATTGCCAATGCAATACTAACAAAAGTTGGGATTAAAGTTACTGAAGCCAACAATGGTGAGATAGCACTAAACCTCTTGAGAATCAATCATTTTGATTTGGTACTTATGGATATGCAAATGCCGGTTCTGGACGGAATCAGTGCAACACAGATACTCAGAAAGGAAATCAGTAAGACCATTCCGGTTATTGCCCTCACAGCACATGCGCTGAAATCGGAAGAAAGCAGATGTATTGAAGCAGGAATGAACGATTTTATCTCTAAACCCTTTACCGAACAAAAGCTTCTTCAGACAATCCTCAAATACGTTGAATAAAATCAGCCACCAAAAAGACGGTTGAAAAATCCTGTTTTTGTAACAACTATCTGATCCTTATTAAATTTCATTGGCAGATAAAATTCATTGGCAGTCTTCTTGTTTACTTCAAAGAAATGATCCAAGGCATTTGCAAGTCTGGCAGTCTGTTCCAATGGTTCAAGCTTATCATCCACTGCCGAAAGAATAGCATTACTGAAATCTGTTGCCATAAACTGCGATTCAACCGACCTAACAAAACTCTTGTTCCAGCTTTCTGCGAACAGTCGTCCTTCCTTTATATTCCTGTCCTTCAATAAGTAAAATGTCAATTCCTTGAAATAATCAAAATTAGCCCTGATATACTTTTTATTCTCCATGCAGAATTCGAAGAAACACCATTTGTTCACATATGGAATCACATGATTATATTTATCTTTCGAAAACTGAAATTTAGGGGCGATGGTTTTCGAATTGATAAGCCTGAATTTTTCGAGACAACGCTGGTATAATTCAACATCCAAAGAATTGGTTTCCAGTATCATATTGCGGATTCTGTCAGAAATTTCAGATACCTGCGGACGGATAAATGTCATTCGTTTGACTTCGATATTGCTCTTCCATTTAATCCCGGTCACATCAGAATAATATTGCAGCGATTTCTCATATTCTTCAAAAATTCCCACATGAACAGGTATCTTTTCAATGGCTGCCAAGACATCCTCCATATCTCGCCTTGAAGGCTGAATCAGATCATACATCCGCCTGCCTTTCAGAAAGTTAACCATACCATTGCGTGTTTGTTTCGATTGAATATAATCCTCAAAATCACGAGGCTGGACACGCAACAGATCCACAAATTCTTTACGCTCCTTTATAAAATGATATTCCGAAATGAGTCGGTCGACAGGATCGCGTAACATCATAAAAATGCGGTAATCACGATAACGGAAGAAGTTTTCGGGAGTAAAAATATCGCCGGCATTTGACTTTTTGGATTCCGGTTCAATGTGCCGGTAATTAAAATCAGGTTTTGTCTGCCAGGCAGCCTCTTGCATGGCCGAATTGATGGTTGTGCCACCCGTTTTCGGAATATGAATGAAGATAATATCGTTTTTCATACCTGTCATTTTCTCCTAATGATTCAAAAATAATAAGCAATTGGAATTACGAATGTAAGAAACTATTCAAAATTGGCTAATTCAGTAGAATTTATCTCTGAAATTTGATCAACAATGCTATCACTTTTATACGATGCCCGATTTGTCAGTATCTCAAAAACAATGACCTCCTGAAGAATGCGAAAATGCTTTCAGGGAAATAATTGATATTCAGATATTGTCGTCATTCAATATTCAAAAATTAATCTTTCTTATGAGTTATTTTGAAAACAGACTGATTTAAAATATTCACAATCCGTCTTTACTTTTCATCTTATGGATAATTTTGCTGAAATATTACAACCCATGCCAATCAACTTTTACTGGAAATCAGGGAATAAACCCATTAGCTTTTCTCTAGTGGCAATTTCATTGCTATTCTTGTTTTCAATCCTGACAATATCCTGTTACAATAAAAAAAGTCGTCCCACCTCAAAAATTATAAACACTGATTTACAAGCTGTTATAAACCAGGAAAGTCATCTTCCTTTCGACAGCGCAGCACTGATTCGATTTTACCTTACCTATCCTGATTTGAAAAAATATGAAGCGGATGCATTTTCAATATACAGGGAGCATCATTTTACCCAGATATGGTTCGATAGCAAAGGAGTTGTAGAGTTCGGCTATTCATTGTATAGCAAAGCAAGCAATCTTGAAACTGAAGGAATTTCCTCAAAATTCCCTTATCAGGATAAACTTAAAGGAGTATTTGAGAATGATGTTAAAAATGAACTCAACAGGCTCGAAACAGAACTCATGCTAACAAGTCTATTTTTGTTTTATGCAGAAAAGGTTTATAAAGGTATTGATGAAAATACAAGTACCGCTTTGGGCTGGCTACTTCCACGTAAACAGCTGTCATACAAATATTTAATTGATTCTATCTTCTCTGATACTATCTTACTGAATCAGGATAAAAAAGTTCTGATCGGTCAGTATTACAAGTTACGCACTGTATTGATGCAATACCGTGAAATTGAAAAAAAGGGTGGATGGAATACGATTGAGGCTGATCCAAAACTTAAGGCATTTAAGCCCGGTGATACTGCGCGTGCTATCCGGCAAATAAGGGAGCGTTTGTATGCTACAGGTGATCTGAAACACAATGATAGCAGCAATTTGTATGATACTGAATTACTTAGAGCAGTGAAAAGCTATCAGCGTCGCAATGGAAAAACCCCCGATAGGCTGATTAGCCTTAAACTCATCAGGGAAATGAATGTTCCGATTGGTGAACGGATTCAACAAATCATGGTGAATATGGAACGCTGCCGATGGATTTCACCCGAAACTGCGGATGCCAATGAAGTGATTGTGGTTAATATCCCGTCTTATAAACTGAATTATTTCCGCAATGGGAAAAGTGTTCTGGAATCAGCAGTGGTTGTTGGAAAGAACATGACAAAAACAGTAATTTTCGGAGGAAAGATGAGCTATATCGTTTTCAGTCCGTACTGGAATGTTCCGCAAAGTATCATCAACCTAGAAGTTAAACCAGGTATAGCCAAAAATCCGAATTACCTGCTCGAGCATAATATGGAATGGAACAATGGGCAGGTGAGGCAGAAACCCGGCAAAAAGAACTCATTGGGACTTGTAAAGTTTATTTTTCCCAATTCGAACGACATTTATTTACACGACACTCCTTCAAAGAGCCTGTTCGAAAGGGAAAGTCGTGCTTTTAGTCATGGATGTGTGCGGGTAGGTAAAGCCCGTGAACTCGCCCTAACAATACTTCAGGATGATCCATCCTGGACCCCACAGAAAATAGATACAGCCATGCATGCCGGAGTCGAAAGCTCATATACATTGAAGAAAAAAATTCCGGTGTATATAGGCTACTTTACTGCTTGGGTGAACGAAGAAGGTGAGATTCAATTCTACGAAGATATTTATGAAAGGGATGAAAGCCTTGCCCAATTGCTGTTTGGTAAATAAAGCCTGAATATAAATCGTAAAGCATTGATTATAATTATTCTACAAGCTTAATTCCGTAGATATTTATTCATAAAACAACAGAAATTAGGAAAGTTTAACGTTCGCAGGAGAAGCACAAACCGGCTCCCTCATGATAAAATGTTATGTTTGCAAAATGAAGAGGGGTCTTTTTTATCTGATTTTATTTCTGTTTCCATTGATTAACACTGCCGGTTCAGGAAAGCTGTATCTTGTAAGTGAAAGAAAAAGGGATCTATATTCTGTTCTCAATCTTTCAGCGTATGGTTTGTCAGATCAGGTGTTTCAACTAGCCTTGAAAGGCTATAAGAAACTATCAGCAGAAGGCAAACTTGATAAACAGAAATTTCTTACGATCGTCGATTTTTCCCAATCAAGCTGTAAAAAAAGAATGTATGTGATTGATATTCAAAATCAAACACTTCTATTTAATACGCTGGTGGCTCATGGCAGGAATACCGGAGATGAATTTGCACATGATTTCTCAAACAAAGCAGGAACATTAAAAAGCAGCCTTGGGTTTTATGTAACTAAAGATCAAGCTATTGGATCTACGGTTGGATTATCATTGATTCTTCAGGGTGTTGAGAAAGGATTCAATGACAATGCCCTGAATCGTGAAATTATCATGCATGGCGCTGATTATGCAACGGAAGATTTTATCCTTAAAAACGGCCGGTTAGGAAGAAGTTTTGGCTGTCCATCCCTGCCCCCTGATTTGATCAAACCGGTTGTTGATTCCATCGACAAGGGAACTTGCCTGTTTATTTATTATCCTGATGCTGATTATCTTGCCCATTCTTCCCTTCTCAATGAAACATTGAAGTAGAGATATTCTGCTTAATAGGTCTAGCAAGGATTAACAAAGATTTATTGGAATTATCAATGACAAACAGTTGAATTTCAAGTATTTGAATTCAAACACATATTCAAATAAATTAATTGCAGCTCTGTCTTACCGGTGTAAATTGACTCATTATAATCTAAAGTTCAATTATGCCAACACATAAAAGTTATGTTAATAAAGAAGAAGCAAATACTATCCTTTGTGATTTTAGTTATCTCATAATCACAATCCTGCAAAACCTCAAAAATATATTTCAGAAATAACTTGATTTTTCCTATTTCAATATCATATATTTACTACAAAATTCTGACCCTTAGTTGTTTGCATGGATTTATTTTTTGGTCGGAATTATAGGTGATTTGTCTTTTTTCAGCATATTAAGATTGAAAATTTGTAACGGATGACTGCCATCATAATTTCAGTTTTTAACCTCAAAAGCATTAAACCATGAAAACAAGTTTTTTGATATTCTCCATCTCCATATTGGGGATATTTTTACTGTTCTGCTCCTGCAAAAAAGACAATGATCCGAATCCAACATCAGCTACTGTAAATGATATCGATGGCAATGTCTACCATACGGTAAGCATTGGCACGCAGATTTGGCTGGCAGAAGATCTGAAAACAA
>CAZVKW010000013.1:20679-37912 GCA_964627945.1 uncultured Lentimicrobiaceae bacterium | reverse complement strand
CCTGCCGAATCAGCCAGAAAATCGGCTTATCTCACACATCCTGTTTTCAATTCCTATCATTCGGAAACCGATATGATGCGCTATTTGAAACTACTCGAAAACCGCGATCTGGCCTTAAACAGAAGTATGATTCCTCTTGGATCCTGCACCATGAAACTGAATGCCGCAGCCGAATTATTCTCTTTGAGTTGGCCTGAATTTTCACAGATTCACCCTTTTGTTCCTGCAGAACAGGCAGCTGGTTATTATGAATTGATTGATACCTTATCATACGATTTATGTGAAATCACTGGTTTTAAAGCAATTTCTTTTCAGCCAAACTCTGGTGCCAGTGGTGAATACACAGGTTTGCTTGTGATTCGTGCTTATCTGAAAAGCATCGGACAGGATAATCGAAGACTATGTCTGATTCCTTCATCGGCACACGGAACGAATCCTGCGAGTGCTGTTATGGCTGGTATGGATGTTCTGGTTGTGAAATGTGATGATCATGGTAATATTGACCTGACTGATTTACGTCAGAAAGCCTCTGAAAACAAAGAAAATCTGGCCTGTATCATGGTTACCTATCCTTCGACGCATGGTGTTTATGAGGATGGAATCCGTGAAATCATGGATATTATTCACGAAAATGGTGGTCAGGTGTATATGGATGGTGCCAATATGAATGCTCAGGTCGGACTCACCAGTCCGGGTTATATTGGAGCGGATATATGTCACCTGAACCTGCACAAGACTTTCTCTATTCCTCACGGAGGTGGTGGTCCTGGTGTTGGACCAATTGGTGTTGCCGAGCATCTGGTTCCTTTCCTGCCGGGACATACGCAGGTGAATACCGGAGGGAAATCAGCCATTGGAGCTGTTTCAGCGGCTCCATTCGGAAGCGCGATGATTCTTCCCATTTCATACGGTTATATCAAATTGCTGGGTGGTGAAGGACTGAAAATTGCAACCGAAATGGCTATCCTGAATGCTAATTATCTGAAAGCCAGATTGAAAGACTATTTTCCAATTCTCTATACAGGGGCTAATGGTCATGTGGCCCACGAAATGATCCTCGATTGCAATCAATTCAGCAAAACGGCTGATGTTGGTGCTATTGACATTGCCAAACGATTGATGGATTATGGTTTTCATGCGCCAACTGTAGCATTCCCGGTTCATGGAACCTTAATGGTTGAACCCACTGAAAGTGAACCACTTGGTGAAATGGATCGTTTTATCGATGCGATGATTTATATCCGGGAGGAAATTTCTGAAATCGAAAACGGCAAGACTGTAAAACACAACAATGTGATTTCAAACGCACCGCATACTTTGAAAATGGTGGCCGGAACGAATTGGAACTTCCCATACTGCCGCGAGAAAGCTGCTTTCCCGATGAAAAGCGATAAACTGGATAAGTATTTTCCACCTGTAACCCGTATCGATGATGCATTTGGTGACAGGAATCTTACCTGTACCTGTCCGCCAATGGAAAGTTATCAATAGGCAAATCCCATAAAAAAAACAGCAGACAAATTTGTCTACTGTTTTTTTTTGATTTTTCTATTCAGCTTTTATGAAATTCCCTTGGTAGACTTTATTTCCGGATGAAATCCTTACCATCCAGAAACCTGAAGTAAGCGATTCCGTATCAATGAATAAAGTCGTAATTCCTCCCGAGCTACTCATAACTGTACTTGTATTAATAGTTTGACCCATTGTATTAATTAGTTCAATATGAGGAGGTTGGATTAATTCGGTATTGATATCAACGAATATTTTTTTCGTAGTTGGATTGGGATAGGCATGAATTTTTCCGGTTAGACCAAAAGGTTCATTTATATCAACACTGTTGCAGGTTCCGGGCAAATTGTTGTCAATCCACGAAAGCCGGTTATGCATCCATTCTTTGAGTGAACTTACTTCTGCAGCGTATGTAAGCGGAATCGGTTCAGGATTTGGCCAGATATAAACTCCCAAAATAGGCCATACCATGAAATTTCTCTGTTGTGATTCTTCGAGTAGGCCAGCAATGCTGTCGATGTAATTGTCAAAATGTTCATCACTTAAAACAGTCAGACGTTTCTCCAACCATCTGCATTTCAGATTGTTGGCAAAATTTTCATCTTCAAGCATTCTTTCCCACCAAAAAGGAATCTGCCAATAATCGTCATGACATGGGAACTGAAATGCCCATCCGGTATATTCAGGCCCGTCGCAATAATTCGAATTATGAAAAGCGATGTCGTAGTCCCAGACTGGTCCCATTCTGAGTTTTCCGCCCAGACTTTCACGTTGTTTATGTACAAATGTGCTTAAGCGGTAACCATCTACATTCTTACTTATCTCATTCACAATTAAATAGTCGATGAATGTACCTTCAACAGCATATCTCCGGAAACCATTAACCGGATCTTCGAAATTGGGGCTGCTTAACACATTCTCAAATAAATTCACATAGTTTTGAATATACGTCTTTTGATTTGGCGTAATATCTTCGGATTTTGGATACTCATACTGAAAGTAAATTGTCTGACCATTATCATGGTAAGGAGGTGGAAACATCGAGGTCCATCCATCACCACCACTTCCGGTCATTTTATCTACTTTGAAAATATATCCGCCAGTCAATTCATCGCCTGAATTCTGTTCAGGGGTAAGTTTTGCAATATCTACACAGTCGCCATCACGTTTAATCTTTTCGGAAAAGATATAAACACCTTTATACATCTCATTGATAACTACTTCAACATATTTATACTTGGTGGCATAGTTATCCAGATCTATGAAAGTTTGGTAAGCCATTGCATTGCGAATCAATGTTTTATCAGTATAGTTAGCGTTAAGAATCCAGTCACTTTCTTCGGGCATTCCGAGTAAACTCACTTCGAGCTCCTCACCGTTTTCATCCCATGTTTCAAATCCATAGCTTTTTTTTGGGAACTGCTGCGAACTTGATCCTCTGATCTCAATTCCGGCAAATGCATCATAAACAGGTATATCGGACACGTGGTTCCTGATACCCAGTCCATTGTCGATGATTTTCATTCCAACAGGTATTTTGGGATCGTCAGGGATATCCTGCCCGTTCGTATTGATGAGTACAATCGGTAGGTTGGATGAGGTGAATTCGAACGGACCTGTTGGGTTATTTCCAAATGTAATGCTCCAGTTAAGAAGGGTACCCTGATCGGCAAATGCGTACATATCCTGAATTTCGAGTTTCCAGATGCCATTGCCTAAGCGTCCGTCATTCATATTTCCCAGGATTTCCTGAGGTCGGAAATATCCGTTGAAGGGTGGGGCTCCCTGCACAATGTACAATGAAGCCGTGTCAGTAAAATGCGTGTTTAAATAATTGTCACCATCCCATCCATTGGCATAAGAAAGCAATACGCGGTCTCCATTTGATGCTACCAGAGAAAACTGAAGATCAGAGTCATAGGGATGAAGCAAATTTACCGTTACCATGGCCAATCCATGGGTGGTGTTGAGGATCGAAGGACTTAAGCCGGTTACATTGATCTGAAAGCTAACTGAACTTCCGTCATCAGGAATCAGTCCTCCGGATCCATAATAAGTTTGTGTATGTAAAGTGCTGATTGTAAATAAGAAGAATAGGAAAGGCAGGAACTTTTTCATAAAGAATTGATGCAGACAAATAATTAACGGTAAAGGTAAAGAATTCAATATCACGGATGAGATTTTACGAATATTAATCGTCTGGAAGTGAGAATTGGCGTATGAAAGCGAAGTTTTTCGAATTCGATCCGAATAAGTACTTTTGTATAAATCTTTTTTTTTATTCATATAAACACGTTCAAAAATTCAAAAAAAATTGAATAATAAACAGCTGGTAGTGAAAGGAGTAATTTTTGATCTTAATGGAACTCTTATCGAGGATACCCAATTGCATAATAATGCATGGGACATCTTTCTTAGCGATAAAAATGTTCGTTTATCAGATGAAGATAAGGTCAATTTTATGCATGGGAAAAGCAACCGCGAGATTTTTGAATTCATCTTTCCTGGTCAATTATCCAATGATGAAGTGTTCAGAATGGCAGAAGAAAAGGAATCCATTTATCGTCAGCTTTTTCTGGATTCGGGTATACAACTTGTTAATGGAGCAGTTGATTTATTTAAGTATTTGAAAGATAAAGGGATAGCATTTGCTATTGCAACTTCATCATCCAAAGTGAATGTCGATTTTTTTATTGAAACCTTGCATCTTCTTGATTATTTTGATTCTGAGCATATTATTTATAACGATGGAACAATTCCCGGAAAACCAGATCCGCTTATTTTTCAGATGGCGATGAAAGTACTTGGTTTACAAGCAAAAGAAGTGTTGATTTTTGAAGATTCACCAGCGGGTATTCTTGGAGCACAAAGGTCTGAAGCAGGCAGTATTGTTATTGTCGATACAAATGAAAATGATTTCACACATTGGGATTACCCGGTAATAAAGGATTTTACGGAATTTAACAGAAGCATATTAATTAATTGAAAATTATGGATTGCAGTATTTTTACTGATAAACAGCACATTCCGGATGAAAAAATGCTTCCTGAGGCTTTGGGCGAAACCTATAGGTTGTGGGAACAAATTCTCAGTTTTACTCTAACTGAATATCCGAAAGGCATTACTGAATGGAAGTTCCCGGGAGCCAAATATGGCTGGAGTTTTCGTGTGAACGATCACAAACGCGTAATTGTTTATTTGCTTCCCCGCGAAAAATTTTTTATGGTTGCATTGGTATTTGGTCAAAAAGCATTTGAAAAGATTTTGGAATCATCAGTAAATGAGATTATTAAATCCGATCTTGCCGCTGCAAAACCCTATGCCGAAGGCCGTGGAATCAGAATCATTGTTCAAAACGAAGCTGTACTCGAAGATATTTACTCACTTATCCGTGTGAAACTTTCGAGCTGACGTTTCTCCTGCATCACTTAACATCTTCCGTTTCAGGGATTGCCGAAAAAAAAGATTTGCCTTTAAGGCTGATTCTGTCAAGATATTTTTTACCTTTGCGCCTCCTTTTGAGGCCTTCCGGAATTGGTTGAAGAAATTCAGCATCAATACCTTAAAAAGTTAAACATGTTAAACCCTCCCTGTTCGAAAGATCCGGAAAAGTAGATCAGGTACAAACAAATTAAAGAATGTCAGAAAACGAAGAAATCATCAACGAAGGTCAGGTTGAAGAAACTCCTCAGGCAGAAGAAACCGCTCAGGTTGAAGCTGTTGCAGAAGTTGTTGAAACTCCTCAGGTTGATGTAATTGCTGAAGCAGCTCCGGTTGCTGAGGTACAGGAAGTTGTAGCTGCTCCTGTGAGAGAAAAAGTAAAAGCTGCTGATTTAGCCGATTTCGACTGGGGAGCCATCGAGAAAAAAGGCGAAAAGTATTCAGTTACCGACCGTAGCAAGTTGGAACAGTTGTACGACAAAACACTCAGTTCTATCGGAGATCATGAAGTGATCGATGGTGTCGTTGTTGGAAAGAACAGCCGCGAAGTTATCGTAAACATCGGATTTAAATCGGATGGTGTGATCGCTCTTTCGGAGTTCCGTTACAACCAGAACCTCAAAATCGGCGACAAAGTAGAAGTGTATGTTGAAAATCAGGAAGGTGTGAGCGGACAGCTCGAACTTTCACACAAGAAAGCCCGTATCCTGAGATCATGGGATCGCGTAAACGAAGCTTTCGAGAAAGAAGAAATTATCAACGGATACGTGAAATGTCGCACAAAAGGCGGTTTGATCGTAGATGTATTTGGTATCGAAGCTTTCTTGCCTGGTTCACAGATCGACGTGAAACCTATCAGAGATTACGATATTTATGTGGATAAAACCATGGAATTCAAGGTTGTAAAAATCAACCAGGAATACAAAAACGTGGTTGTTTCGCACAAAGCACTCATCGAAGACGAACTTGAACATCAGAAAACCGAAATCATCAGCAAACTGGAAAAAGGTCAGGTACTCGAAGGTACTGTTAAGAACATCACCTCTTACGGTGTGTTTATCGACCTGGGTGGCGTTGACGGCCTGATCCATATCACCGACCTCTCCTGGGGCCGCATCAATCATCCTGAAGAAATCGTCACCCTCGACGAAAAAATCAAGGTGGTTATCCTCGACTTTGATGACAACAAAAAACGTATCGCACTTGGTCTGAAACAGCTCACTCCGCACCCATGGGATGCACTTGATGCTGATATGAAGATTGGTGATACAGTGAAAGGTAAAGTAGTGGTTATCGCTGACTACGGTGCTTTCATCGAAATCGCTCCTGGAGTTGAAGGTTTGATCCACGTTTCTGAAATGTCATGGTCACAGCATTTGCGTACTGCTCAGGACTTCCTGAAAGTAAGTGACGAGGTTCAGGCAGTGATTCTGACACTCGACCGCGACGAAAGAAAAATGTCGCTTGGTATGAAACAACTCATCCCGGATCCATGGGAAAATATCAAAGGCCGTTATCCTGCTAATTCGAAACATACTGCTACCGTTCGTAACTTCACCAACTTCGGCATCTTTGTTGAAATGGAAGAAGGCGTTGACGGTTTGATCCATATCTCTGACCTTTCATGGTCGAAGAAGATCAAACATCCGGCTGAATTCACCAAGGTTGGCGAACAGATCGAAGTGATCGTTCTCGACGTGGATGAAGAAAACCGTCGTCTGAGCCTCGGACACAAACAGCTTGAAGAAAATCCATGGGATGTATTCGAAAGCGTATTTGGTGTAGGAACTGTACATCAGGGAACCATCATCGCCAATTCTGACAAAGGAATGATCGTTTCACTGCCTTATGGTGTTGAAGGATTTGCTCCTAACCGTCATCTGAAAAAAGAAGACAACAGTCAGGCAAAAATCGATGAAACCCTTGATTTCAAGGTGATTGAGTTTTCCAAAGAAAACAAGAAAATCATCCTTTCGCATTCACGTATTCACGAAGATCAGGCATTTATTGCCCGTCAGGCTGAAACAGAAGGCGATCGCAATGCCAGCAAATCGACCAAGCGTGCTGTTAAGATCATCAACGAAAACCTCGAACGTACCACCTTAGGTGACTTAGATGTTCTTGCTGGTCTGAAACAGGATCTTGAAGATCAGGAAGCTGCTGCAGCCAAGAAGAAAAAATAAACTTTTTTCGATATAATGAAAGGCCGGCCTGTTTAATCAGGCCGGCCTTTTTTGTTTCTTCAGATTATAGTTTTAATATTCATCCAGAGATCGACTATTAATCTGGTGAATCAGACTTCCATGACATACTGAATAAAAGGTATTTATTGAAATCAGTATTATACCAAATGAAATTATAAGTTAATCCTTTGAAAGCCGATATAGGCATATTTTAGCTGTTATAGTGTAATAATTTGACTATTTCAGATACCATATCGCTATCGCAGCATTTTAAAGCGCTGCTGACTAATTTATTCCTGATTCAGAATGTATTGGAATAAAAAACCACGATGAATATGCATCCATCGTGGTTTGATTCTGAATTTCAGATTGAAATCGCTACTTCGAAGCTTCAGGGAGCCATTCTGCCTTGAAAATACTTGGATCAGCATAGAATTTTCTGGCTGTCTCAACAAGTTGTTCAGGTTTTATGTCTTTAATCCTTTGTTCTTTTGTGATAATACGTTCAGGATCAATTCCATAGCTATATGAACTCTGAAGAGTATTTAACCAGTACTCATTTTGTTGTAAGTTCACTTTGTTTTGTTCCAGTGCGGGCTCACGGGCCTGTTGCCAGTCGTAATCTGTGATACCTCCTGTAACTTTGGTGCTTTCAATGAGGCCCAGAAATGCGGTATGAACCTTTTCGATATTGTCAGGACTGCAAGGGAAATATGACTGGATCAGGTATTCCTCTCTAGGAAATTTCTCGAGGGATCCGTCGCATCCGCCACCATAAATGGCACCCATCTTTTCGCGGATGGTATCGATCACCTTGTTGTTCAATACGGCATTGAGCTGTTCAAGCATGAAGTTGTCGTCTGCTGAGAATCGCATCTTACCACTGATAAAATGCATCAGCATGGCTTGCTGTTCGGTTCCTTTATGCAAGGTAAAACTGCTGTTTCCGGTTTTTGGGAACAAACCAATATCTTTAATTTTGGTATTGATCTTTGCAGAAGTTTGTCCGCCAAGATATTTCAGGATGAGCGGAAGAATCTGCTCTTCGGTGAAACTTCCAACAATGGAATAATGCATTCCTGTTGGATTGCCGATGCGTTCGCTGTAATAAGCCATGGCATGATCGATATTGATTTTATCATAATCTGCACCGCTCTGGATCAAATGCGCGCGCTTATTACCCTGATAGAAAGTGTTAAAAGCTGAATCGACAAAAAGATATTGCGGATTTTGTTTCTGCAGTTCCAGTTGTTGTTTCGACCTGGTTACTGTTGATTGGAATGCAGATTCATCTTTTCGTGGTGAAGTGCATTTCAGATAAAGCAACTGGAACATGGTTTCCATGTCTTTTACACTGCTTTTACCATCGATGGATTCTGTATAATCACCTATTCTCGGGGTAACGCTGGCGATTTTGCCGGATAAAAATTTGGCTAAGTCAGGATTGGAGAATGTTCCGTATCCCATATCTTCCTGAACCTTGCTGCAGAACTGTGCACTTTGGTAATCATCACCTTCATACAAACTATATCCTCCCTGACGACTTCCTTTCAATAAGACTTCATCGTTTTTAAAATTGGTAGGTTTGATGCAAACAGTTACTTTGTTGCTCAATGTATAGGTGGTTGTACCAAGTTTTTCATTCTTTTCGGTCTTGACAACTTTGCCGGCAAGTGGTTCCTGTGTGAGAAGGGTAGAAGCAACTTTATTTTCTTTATAGGCTTCAACAGGTTTACTTAAAGCAGATTCAACCCATCCTTTTAACTGTTCGTCTGTTGGAAGATCGGGTTGGGTTTTGGAGGTAACGAAGGCAAAGAAATGTTTGTCGATATCAATTTGCTGACGAACTTTATCAAAGTCATTGAGTGTAATAGAAGAAATATTGTTTTTAACGAAATTGTATTCCCATTCGATTCCCGGAACGGCATTCTTTTCGAAGAAATAGCTCACCAGTTCATCGGTCAGCTCACCTGATTCAGTTTTATCACGTTCGTTGTAGCGGGTTTCAAATTCTGATAAAATACTTGCTTTTGTTCGGCTGAGTTCGTCGTCGGTGAATCCGTATTTCTTAACACGCATACTTTCGGTAACCAGCGCTACAATAGCCTTTTCGATTCCATCACTTCCGCAACGTGCACCAGCAAAGAAGTTTTCATAACCTCTTGCCCAACCACCACCAACATAGGCATATCCGCCAATGAACGGAGGATTGGCTGAGTTTTTCAATTCATTCAATCGTGCCCATAACATGCTGAAACATAGGTTCTCGATCAGTTTATCCCGGTAATCAGCTTCCGTAATAACAGGATTACTTGCGCGTGAACTTCCATAGATTGACACCGAAGTTTGATTGGCTTCAATGTCGCTGAGGACCATTGCAGTATTTTTTTCATAAGGATTAACCAGAATGGATTCTGGTCTTTCAGGAGCATTCTCCGGATTTTTAAAATCACTGAATTTAGCAATAATCATTTTTTCTGCTTCATCGACAGGCATATCACCTACCACAATAACAGCCTGAAGATTAGGACGATACCAGTCTTTATTGAACTGTTTCAGAACAGAATAATCAAAATGCTCGATGATAGAGTCTTTACCAATTGGCAGACGATCAGCATATTTTGAGCCGTTGAACATGGCTGGTAACCATTTCTTCATCATACGGTCGCTGGCACCTTTTCCCAGGCGGCTTTCGGCCAGAATGACACCACGTTCTTTGTCAATTTCTTCAGGTTCGAGCAGCGAAGCTCCGCTCCAGTCAGCAATAACCATAAAAGCACTATCGAGTTTGCCTGGATTATCGCTTGGCACAGGCAGGATATAAACTGTTTCATCGAATCCTGTATAAGCGTTCAGGTCGTTTCCAAATCCTACACCGATACTTTGCAGGTAGTGAACCAATTCATTGTGTGGGAAATGTTTCAAACCATTGAAATTCATATGTTCCATAAAATGGGCCAGCCCAAGCTGACTCTCGTTTTCAAGAACGGCACCAGCATTCACAGCCAGACGAAGTTCAACTTTTTTTTCAGGCTTGCTGTTGTATTCAATGTAATACTTCAGGCCATTTGGAAGGATTCCGGTTTTCACATTCGGATTCATCGGAATGCTAGCGGAAAGATCGGTACTTTTTTGTGCAATTGCTCCCTGCAGTATAAAGAATACAGCAAGAATCAGTGTAAAGAGTGTTTTTTTCATAAAGAAATGATTTATATGTGATAATAAGTTCATGGATGATAAATGCAGGAACTTTACTCAGAAATTAGCTGTAAATGTAGGAAATAATTATGTTTTTACAGCCAGCTGAAAGTGTTAAAAAATGTGATTTGTCAAGTCTTTTCCTACTCAGAGGCAAGCAAATGCAATCTTCGTAACTTTGATGCATGATTCCATTCGAACTTTGTATTCTTGGATCCGGCTCAGCGATTCCATCTCCGAAAAGGATGGCCTCTGCGCAGCTTTTGACTTATGGAAAACACCATTTTCTGATTGATTGTGCCGAAGGAACCCAGTTGCAGCTCAGAGTTCTGAAAATCAGTCCGATGCGTATCGGTTCTATTTTTATCAGTCATCTGCATGGTGATCATTATTTTGGTCTGATGGGTTTACTGAATAGTCTTCACCTTATCGGCCGGACAGAGATTTTACATCTTTTCGGACCTTCATTGCTGGCTGATATTATCAGAATACAACTGGATGCCAGTCAGACAAAACTCAGGTTTCCACTGGTATTTCATGCCTTACAGGCAGATGAGAAACAACTGATTGTGGAAACTGATTTCATGGAAATTTATTCCTTTCCTGTTTCTCACCGGATTCCGACATGGGGTTTTCTTTTTCAGGAAAAGCAATGTGAACCCAATATACGACATGATTTTATTGAGCGCTTTCATCCCGATCTGGCTACAATCCTGCAAATCAAATGTGGAGCTGATTTCACAGATGGACAAGGGCAACTGCATATAAATGAAGAACTTGTCAGCTTCAGGAAATGCCGTTCTTATGCCTATTGTACGGATACGGCTTTCCATCCTCCGATTGCAGACTGGGTAAAAGGAGCAAGTCTGTTATATCATGAATCGACTTTCATGGAAAATCAAACATCGCGGGCGAAGGAAACATTCCATTCAACTACGGTGGATGCGGCCAGAATGGCTTCATTGGCGCAAGTTGATAAGTTGCTTATTGGTCATTTTTCCTCACGCTATCCCGATCCGGAAATTCTGCTCGATGAGGTAAAAACGATATTCCCGAATGCCATTTCGGCTATAGACGGATTGAAAATATTTATTGAATAAATAGCAGAGAATCGGATTTTACGCTTTGTTTTCAAGAAAATGGGCCGTCTGTTCAAAATAGCTCCATAAAAAGCGACTGATATCTTCTTCCATTTCAATTTGATTCATAGCATTCTGCATGCATTTGAGCCAGTGTTCGGCTGCCTTGGTATCAATCGGAAATTCGGCATGCCGAATTCTCAATCGCGGATGACCACGACGTTCGGAATATGTTTGTGGTCCTCCAAGATACTGAACCATGAACATGAACAACCTACGCTCAGCAGCTTCCAGATCGCCTTTGTACATGGGAAGCAATATTTCATCCTGACGGATTTCATCATAAAAAAGGGAAATGAGTGCCTGTAGCTTCTCATTTCCCAATCGATCGTAATACGATAACTGCATATTTTTGAATTACTTAGGCATCTGATAGCCGCGTTTTTTTGCGGCTTCTTCCAGACGTGCCTGGAATCCTGATTTTTTAACCGGCTTCTTTTTGTTTTCCTGAATTTTCGCGTGTACCTTGTCTTCGTTTATTGCAAGACGGAAAATATACATCTGTGCGAAAGTGATGACGTTTGCCAGGAAATAGTAATAACTTAATCCTGATGCATAGTTGTTAAACATTCCAAGGAACATGATTGGCATGATATACATCATGGTTTTCATTCCCGGAAGCTGTGTGCTCTGTGATCCCATCATCTGATTATTCAGATAGGTATAAATGATGGTTGAAATGGTCATCAACAATGTAAATAAACTTACATGCGAACCATAAAACGGAATTTCAAAAGGCAGATTCCAGATACTGTCGAAGCTTGATAGGTCGGTTGCCCAAAGGAAAGGCTGCTGACGTAGCTCAATACTCGATGGGAAGAAACGGAACATTGCGATCAGGATTGGCATCTGAAGCAGCATAGGAACGCAACCCGACATTGGATTTGCTCCTGCTTTCTTGTACAGCGCCATGATTGCCTGTTGTTTCTTCATGGCATCTTCCGATTTTGGAAATTTTGCTGATATCTCATCCACTTCCGGTTTGAGAACGCGCATCTTGGCTGAAGAAAGATAAGTCTTATATGCGATAGGGAAGAGGAGAATTTTGAGTAAGATCGTCAAAACAAGGATCACAATACCGTAGTTCCATCCGTATGAGCCCAGAAATCCAAACACCGGAATCACAACGTAAATATTGATCCAGGCAAGGAGAAAGAAACTCCAGCCGAGTGGGATTTGCTTTTCCAGATCTAGATGGTGCGATTTTAATTCTTTGAACTGATTGGGACCAAAGTAGAAAGACAATGGAATATTGCTTGCAGCTTCTGGTCGGAATGGAAGTTCAACAGTCGTTTCCATACTTTTCAGATACCTTGGATTCCGATTATCCAATTGTGTCACTGTCTTCATATCAGCATTGTCAAATGCGGAAGTTGAAATTAGTGTGCTGGTAAAGAAACGCTGTTTAAATGAAACCCATTTTACGCGCGTTTTTACTGACAATTCTTCGTCCTTTGTTTCCGACATATATTCAACATCATCGTTGTGATGCTTGTAATAAATCGTTGAGCCATTGAAGTTGTCAACACTTTTTTCCTGTTTAAGCAGGTCTGCATTCCAGTTTAAAGCCAGGAAGCTTGTGTTGGAAGCCATAACATCCGACATTCCTTTGATGTTGATGTCGAAACCAAGCATATATTCACCCGGTCTGAGGCGATATTCAAATTCAATATATTTCGAAGGATCCGGGTTTCCCGAGAGATCATCAGCAAACAAACGCATTCCGAAAACGAGACTGTCATTTGTCGGTGTTGTAAGCGATCCGCCTGTATATGGTTTACCATTCAGGAAAGGCTTGAAATAGAAGTCTTTTGTATTAATACTCCTGTTCTGGGAGAAGAATGAAACATCAAAATTGGAAGATGCCGGATCAAATAATACCAATGCCAGCGAATCCCAGGTTTTATATTTGGATAGTTCAACCGAGCTGATATATCCGCCTTTTGCCGGAATACTTAGTTTAAGAAGATCATTTTCAATCGTATAGGAAGTAGTTTCGCCTTCGGATGAAGAAGCAAATGCACCAAACTTATCACGAAGTGCCTGATAACTGTTCGAAACAGTATCTAATGGTCTGTTTTCAGGAAGGCTCAGCTGTTCCTGGGCGCGAGCAAGCATATTTACAGAGTCAAGAATCCGGTTCTGCTCACGCAGCCTTTCGATTGAATCTTGTTTTTGCTTCATTATTGCTACTTCCTCCTTAGAGGGCGACATCCAGAAAGAATAACCAATCAGGATTGCTGCAATCAGGACAAAGCCTATAATAGTGTCTTTATTCATTCAAATGAAAATTGAAATTAATTGTCGGCAAAATTAGCAGAAATTAGCGTATAAGCGTAAAAATACGCAGCAGCCTACTTTGTTTCTTTGTATTGGATCATGGCAGCGATAAATCCGGTGAAAAGCGGATGTGGTTTTGCAACAGTGCTTTTGTATTCGGGGTGAAACTGAACACCAATAAACCAAGGATGATTATTGAGTTCGATGATTTCAACCAGATCCTCATCCGGATAAATTCCAACAGTTTTCATTCCGGCATTGTTGTATTCATCGCGGTAAATATTATTGAATTCAAAACGGTGACGGTGGCGTTCTGAAATGTTTTTGTAGCCATATAGACTCATAACTTTTGATCCATCTTCCAGTTGACAAGGATAAGCTCCCAGTCTCATAGTTCCGCCTAGGTTTTCAATATTTTTTTGTGTTGTCATGATATCAATCACCGGAAATGGAGTTTTGGGATTCATTTCAGTGCTGTGTGCGTCATGCAGACCCAGAACGTTACGGCCAAACTCAATAACGGCACACTGCATGCCAAGACAAATTCCGAAGAAAGGAATTTTGTGTGTCCTTGCGTATTCAATTGCCAGTATTTTACCTTCAATTCCACGGCCACCAAATCCTGGAGCAACCAGAATTCCGTCCACATCGCCAAGCAAATTCTTTAGGCTGCTTTCGTTGATTGTTTCACTATGAACTAGTTTTACCTTAACTTTTGCTTCATTCGCAACACCGCCATGAATGATTGCTTCAGAAATTGATTTGTAAGCATCTTTCAATTCAACATATTTTCCAACCAAGGCAACAGTTACTTCTGTTTTTGGGTTCTTCAGACGCGACAGGAAGTTTTTCCAGTTGCTGATATCAATGGTTTCTGGTATCGGAGTATGTGTTTTTCGCAGTACTTCGATATCAAGCTTTTCCTCCATCATAAGCAACGGAACATCGTAAATCGACTCTGCATCAATACTTTCTATTACCGAAAGAGGCTCAACGTTGCAAAACTGTGCAATTTTAGTCCGAATGTTTTCACTCAGGTGATGCTCTGTACGGCAAACGATAATATCAGGCTGAACTCCTTGTTCGAGCATGGTCTTCACAGAATGCTGCGTAGGTTTTGTTTTGAGTTCTCCGGCTGCAGAAAGATAAGGCACAAGCGTAAGATGAACTACAGCGCAGTAATGACCCATTTCCCAGCGCATCTGACGAATGGCTTCAATAAATGGAAATGATTCAATATCGCCTACGGTTCCACCAATCTCGGTAATCACAAAATCATATTTTCCACTTTTACCAAGTAATGAAATGCGGCGTTTAATTTCGTCAGTGATATGCGGAATGACCTGAACAGTGGTTCCCAGATACTCACCTTTGCGTTCCATCTCAATCACATGCTGATAAATGCGACCGGTAGTTACGTTATTTGCTTGAGAAGTCGGAGTGTTAGAAAATCGTTCATAATGACCAAGGTCGAGATCGGTCTCGGCACCGTCTTCTGTGACGTAACATTCACCGTGTTCGTATGGATTCAGTGTTCCCGGATCAATATTGATATACGGATCAAGTTTTTGAATTGTTACGCTAAAACCACGGCTTTGCAGCAATTTGGCCAGCGAGGCCGAGATGATTCCTTTACCTAGTGAAGATGTTACGCCGCCCGTAACGAAGATATATTTCGCTGTTTTCATCCTTAAGGGATTGATTCAGCGGACAAATATAGGATTAAAATCAAGGCAGAAAGCAGCTTGATTACTGATTTATGAAAATATAATCAGGCCAAGGTGAGGATCAGCGAAATACCTGAGAATTTCTGTTTTCGAAAAAAAATGGCCGTGCTTTTTGTGTTAAAAGCCCGGCCGTTTTTTCGGATCATGAGCTTAATAGTACCGGTAACTTTTTACTTTTCCGATATGTCGGGCAAGTCTGACAACCTGACAGCTATAACCAAATTCATTGTCGTACCACAGATAAAGAAGGATGGTTTTGCCGTCTTCCGAAACATTTGTGGCAGGACTGTCGAATATGCACGGACAAGAATCTCCGTTTCCATCTGAACTGACAAATTCGGTCGAATTGCTGTAACGTATCTGCTCTATCAATGTACCTTTCAATGAAGCTTCGAGGAAAAGATTGTTAACCTCTTCAATTGTTACCGGAGTATTCACTTCGAGCGACAGAATTGCCAGTGAAACATTTGGCACAGGAACCCTCACAGCATTTGAGGTAAGCTTTCCTTTCAGTGAAGGAATGGCTTTTGAAGCGGCTGAACCGGCTCCGGTTTCGGTAATAACCATATTCAGAGGTGCTGATCGTCCGCGTCTTGATTTTTTATGGTAATTGTCGAGCAGATTCTGGTCATTGGTATAAGCATGAATCGTTTCGATATGGCCTTTCAGAATTCCATATTTTGTTTCAACAACCTGAAGTGCCGGAACAATGGCGTTTGTAGTGCATGATGCTGCTGAAAAAATGGTTTCGCTGTCAATATCAACTGCGTTCTGGTTGACTCCATAAACAATATTCGGGATATCACCTTTTCCGGGAGCAGTCAGCAATACTTTTGCGATACCTTTTGCATTGAGATGCCGACTGAGAGATGCCCGGTCACGAACAACACCAGTATTATCAATCAGCAAGGCATCATGAATGCCATACGATTCATAATCAAGATCTTCCGGATTATTGGCTGCCAGAAATTGAATGATCTGACCATTCACAATCATGGCTTTGTTTGCATAATCTTCGTTTGCTACTCCATTGAAGGTGCCGTGAACCGAGTCTTTTCTGAAAAGAGAGATGCGTTTGTGAATATCTTCATCGCTGTTGGTGCGGGTTACAATCGCGCGGAGCCGCAGGTTTGAACCATTTCCGGCAAATAAGGTGAGTTCACGGGCCAGCAAACGGCCAATCCTGCCAAAGCCATATAAAACAACATCCTGCGTTTTGTTGCTGCGCGGTGCAACATGAATAAAGGCTTTGAGTTTATCAAGCACAAAATCCCTTGCACCAGCATAATTACCTTTTTCTTCTGACCATTCCGAATTGAGTCTTCCGATATCAATACGGGCCGGGGCAATATCTTCTTCAAGAATTGCTTTGGCGATCAACAATGAATCCTGAACCCTGACTGGTTTTTTCAGAATCGTTTCGGCACGGATGTGTTTGTTGAGGATTTTTCCGGTTCCACGGTTTACCAAAACCGAACGCAGCAGGATAAGTTCGATGCTTTTTTCATACCAGAGGCGGCTCGTAATGTTGATAAACTCAGCTGCCGCTTTCTCATTATCAATCCATGATGTGAGTGAGGCGTTAAAATTGTCCATAATGAAATATTTGGTGAGTGAATGTTCGAATAATTGGTAAGTAATTAAATAACAAATATTTAACATAAATTTCAGATCAAATTCTGATCCGAAAATTCATTTCATCAAATATATGGGATTTTTCCGCAATCGATTGCGAAATTTGAAATAATTATTTTCA
>CAZVKW010000013.1:0-20579 GCA_964627945.1 uncultured Lentimicrobiaceae bacterium | reverse complement strand
CTGTTTCTGGCAGTTTGTTTAAGTCGGCGTATGGCTTTCTCCTTGATCTGACGAACTCTTTCGCGGGTAAGGTCAAATTTGGCTCCGATCTCTTCCAGGGTAAGTCCGTGGCTCATACCAATGCCGTAGTACATATTGATTACCTCGCGTTCTTTTTCGTTCAAACTTGCGAGCGAGCGCTGGATTTCATGTCCAAGTGATTCGCGCATAAGAGGTTCGTCTGTATCTTCCGTTTCTTCCGGAATATAAGTATCGAGAAACATTGATTCGTCATCTGAAATGAGCGGAGCATCAACCGAGATATAGCGGGTGCTGATACGCAGGGCAGAAGAAACCTTGTGTTCAGGTACATCAAGCTTTTCTGCAATTTCGTCTGCGGAAGGAAGTCTTTCAAATTCCTGTTCAAGCTTGGACGATGCTTTTTTGATTTTATTCAACGAACCGACCTGATTCAGTGGGAGACGGATAATTCTTGATTGTTCAGCCAAAGCCTGTAAAATGCTTTGACGAATCCACCACACAGCGTAAGAAATAAATTTGAATCCACGGGTTTCATCAAACCGGCTGGCGGCTTTGATGAGTCCGAGGTTACCTTCATTTATCAAATCAGGCAAGCTAAGTCCTTGATTCTGATATTGTTTGGCAACAGAAACAACAAATCGAAGATTGGCATTTACCAAACGATCCTGCGCTTTCTGGTCACCTGTTCTGATACGGCGTGCGAGATCAACCTCTTCTTCAGCCGTAATCATTTGTTCTTTTCCGATATCCTGCAGATATTTATCGAGAGAAGCAGTTTCGCGGTTGGTGATCGATTTGGTAATTTTTAATTGCCTCATAAATACTAATTTTAAGCTATTAACAAATAACACCCTGTTTGGTTCAACAGAACCTCTTGTGATCTGAAATCAGGCTGAAATAATTCAATTATTCCGGCCTGATTTTTCTGATATCACAAGCTTTTCAAAAAACTGCACAATTCAAGCCTTTTCTAAAAAAAAAAGTCCACTGCACTAAATCATCCTCACAAATAGAAATTAATTGGCTTTAGAAATCGCAATATACGAAATAATTCAATACTAATTTAAAAATTCGAAACTTATTTTCATCCCGTTGGGATACATACCCTGAATACGGATTGATTTTGCTTGTCCATTGCTCAGAGCATTGTTGATATCAGTCTGTGAATCAACACTCTGACCATTTACAATATTGATAATGAATCCTTTTCCGATTCCACCCCGCAAGAGAACACCATCACTCAAAGAGCTTACCTTTAATCCGTTTTTGATTCCCAAAGCATTCTTTTCTGTCGAAGAAAGTCTTTCGAGCGTTACAGCAAGTGTTTCATTGTAGAAAGAACCTTCGCGTTTGATCACTTCTGTACTCCCATCCTGATTTTTTAGTTCAACCTGATATTCAATGGTTTTATCTTTGCGGTTTACCAGAACACTTACTTTATCTCCCGGTCTGTGCTGACCTACAGCTTCGAGCAACTGTGAGAGTGAATTTACATCGCTCTGGTTAATTCTTGTGATCACATCACCTTCTTTGATCCCTGCGGATGCTGCACCACCTCCATCAACTGTTTTGGCAATATAAACACCTTTTACATTTTTCTGTCCGATTTCTTCAGCCAGTTCTGATGTCATTTCCCGAATTTCAACTCCGAGATAGGCTCTTTTTGGTTCTCCATAACGGATGAGATCTTCTACTACCTTATGAACAATATTTGAAGGTATGGCAAAGCTATAACCTTCATAACTACCTGTTTGTGAGGCGATAGCAGCATTCACTCCGACGAGTTCTCCCATGATATTCACAAGCGCACCACCGCTGTTTCCGCGATTAATCGCAGCGTCGGTCTGAATAAAGGATTCAATGGATGAATTATTTCCCAAAATATTGATATTGCGTGCTTTGGCACTTACGATTCCGGCGGTCACAGTTGATGTAAGGTTAAATGGATTTCCAACAGCCAGAACCCATTCGCCAACACGTACTTTGTCCGAATCACCATACAGAACATGATCCAATCCATTTCCCGTAACTTTAATGACTGCAAGGTCAGTTGTTGGATCTGTTCCAATCAGTTCTGCATTAAGTTTGCGCTTATCGTTAAAAGTGACTTCAATTTTTTCTGCACCCTCTACCACATGGTTATTGGTGACAATGTATCCGTCGCTGGTGATTACAACACCTGATCCAAAACCAACCATAACCGGTTGATTGTTTTGGTAGGGTCGACCATAAAGGTATTCATGAAGTGATCCGAAGAAATCGTTGTAACTATAACTTTTACTGGTTATTTCGGTGCGGATATGTACAACTGCATTCACGGTCTTTTCAGCAGCGTCCGTAAAATCAACACTTTGCGGAACAGAGGCATAAGAAGTACGAACAATGCGGGCATCATCAGTCAGATTAATTCCTGACTCTGCTACGACTTTTCCACCATGAGTTGAATCTTGTGAACGGAAGAATGTAACTACTCCGAACATGATGGAAGCACCAGCTGCAAATAATCCGAAATTTTTCAATCCTGCTTTCATAGACAATTGTTTTTTGAGAATAAAAATTAGTATTTGATTAAGTTAATTTCAGGTCTTTAAACGAGTGAAGTATAAATTAGTTATTTACTTCATGTTAATTGATGTTAATCACTTTGCGGTTTTTAAATCCGGCCTTTGAACTGTCATTGAAAAACCGCTGCTTTCTTTTGAAAAATCCTACTTTTGTATAGTCTTTACTTTTCGATCAAACGATGATCCAAGATCAAGGCATTAAGAATAATTAACAATCCTGAATCGCTATTCATTCATGGAACTGAAGTTTGATAAATATCATGGTGCAGGAAATGATTTTATCCTGATTAACTGCCTGAAAGATAGTGTTTTCCTTTCAGAGGAGCAAATCCGTTTTCTTTGTCACCGCCGGCTAGGAATTGGTGCCGACGGACTGATCATGCTTCTGCCTGAAGAGGATAACGATTTCAGAATGAAGTACTTCAATGCCGACGGACTCGAAGGCAGTATGTGTGGAAATGGTGGCCGGACAGTGGCTGCTTATGCATTCCACAATCAGATTTCGGGTTCTAAAATCAGATTTCAGGCTTATGATGGTAGGCATGAAGCAGAGATACTCTCTTCTGAAAGATCTGATTTTCAAGTTTTTCTGACGATGAAAGATGTTGAGGCTATAAACTTTGATGAACACTATTTGATAATCGACACAGGATCGCCACACTATGTCACAAAAGTTGACAATTTGTCAGATTTTGATGTGTTTAATGAAGGCAGGAAGATTCGATATGACAAAAATCTTTCGTCGAAAGGATTGAATGTCAATTTTCTGGAAAGAAAAGATGACGGAATATTTCTAAGAACCTATGAACGAGGAGTTGAGGATGAAACCCTGTCTTGCGGTACTGGTGTTACGGCCGCTGCTATTGCATCTTCACTTTGGTTCGGTGCGAATGAATATTGGATTCAAACTCTAGGAGGACTTTTATTTGTGCGCTTTTCAAGAAATGGCAACAAATTCAGTAAAATTGAACTCACTGGTCCGGTCAAATATGTTTTTGGAGGATCAATTCACTTGTAAATCAATGAACCACTTTTTCAGAAAATCAGAATATGTTTTGTAAAACTGACCGAATAAGTCTCCGGCAGGTTGAACCTTCCGATGCCCGACTCATTTATCAATGGGAAAATGATACAAGAAACTGGCAGGTTAGCGATACAATCACGCCATTGTCGCAATATCATATCGAGCAATTCATTCTGAATGCTGAAGATATTTTTACAGCGAAGCAGTTGCGTTTAATGATTGATTATCAGGAACATGATGTTAAAATTACAGTAGGGGCAATTGATTTGTATGATTATGATCCGAGGCATCGCCGTGCAGGTGTCGGTATTCTGATCGATGATGCATATCGAAATAAGGGATTTGCCTCTGAAGCCCTTCAATTGCTCGAAAAATACAGCTTTGAGATTCTTTGTCTTCATCAGTTGTATTGTTTTGTTTCAGAATACAATGAGGCAAGTATTGCCTTGTTCAAGCGGCGTGGATTCGAACTGACCGGGAAACGTAAGCAATGGATTCTGCAGGAAGGGAAATGGATAGATCAGCTTCAATTTCAAATTATTAGCCCCATAGTAGATTGATGAGGAACGAAATAATTCAGCCTGAAAAACAGCAACCCCAGCGAAAAAAGGGCTTGTTTCATAAAATCATTCTTGGGGGATTGGGAATTGCAATTGTCATCAGTCTGATAATCGCATTTCTGTTGTACAAAACCATGTTTCTTCCGAATGTTCAAACTCCTAACCATGAGGATTTTTCATTTTACATTCGAACAGGAGCAGGTTTTAACGAGGTAAAACAAAATCTTTTTAATCAGAGATTAATTGCAGACAAGAATTCTTTTCTCTGGCTTGCAGAACAAAAAAATTATCCTGCAAAAGTAAAAGCAGGCAGGTATATTCTGAGAAACGGTATGTCGAATGATGCTTTGATCAATTTGTTGCGTTCGGGAGCCCAGACAGCTATTAAGCTGACATTCAATAATGTGAGAGATATCCGACAGCTTGCAGGCCGTATCAGTAAACAGATCGAAGCTGATTCAGTATCGTTGCTGCAGATGATGAATAACAATGATTTTCTGCAAAAATCCGGTTTCAGATACGAAACGATACCTGCGATGTTTCTTCCGAATACCTATGAATTTTACTGGAATACCAACGCCGAAGCATTTGTTTCGCGGATGTTTCAGGAATATCTGAATTTCTGGAATGAAAACCGGAAGAAAAAAGCAAAGGCAATTCAGTTGTCTCCTGTCGAAGTATCGGTTCTGGCCTCCATAATTGACCGTGAAACATCTGTTGACAGCGAAAAAGCCATGATCGCAGGAGTTTATCTCAATCGTCTGAAAGATAACTGGTTACTACAGGCTGATCCAACACTCATCTTTGCTCTGAATGATTATTCCATTCGCAGGGTGCTTGATGTGCATAAAAACATTGAATCAAAATACAATACATACAAATATCCGGGATTGCCTCCGGGTCCTATTTGTATTCCGACGCTTTCGGCCATCGAAGCCGTTTTGAATTATCAGAAACACAATTACTATTATTTCTGCGCGAAGGACGATTTTTCGGGTAAGCATGCATTTGCAAAGACATACAATGAACATATCGTGAATGCAAGAAAATTTCAGCAAGCACTCAACAAACAAAAAATCTACAGATAGATTATGAAGGCATTTAAAGCATACGACATAAGAGGTGTTTGGGGAAAAGATTTTGGCGAGGAAGATGTTTACCGGATGGGATTTTTTCTTCCCGTAGTGATACAGACGCAGACAATTCTCGTTGGCAGAGATTGCCGCTTATCATCAGATGCACTTTTTATGGCATTGTGCAAGGGAATTACTGATAGTGGTGCTTCGGTAGCAGATGCCGGAATAACGACAACACCAACGGTTTACTGGGCAACAGCTGCATTCGGTTTCGATGCTTCGGTAATGATTACCGCTTCACACAATCCCAAAGAACACAATGGTTTGAAGGTGTCTGGTCCCAATGCTTTGCCAGTCGGATATGATACAGGATTAAACAAGCTCGAGTCCTTGGTTGAACATGGTGAAATAATCGTTTCTTCCGACAAAGGAACTGTTAATCAGATAGATGTAAAAACAGATTATCTGGCTTTCTTACAAAAATATGTTTCTGACTTCAGGAATTTGAATCTGGCAATTGATTGCAGCAATGGTATGGCCTCTTTGTTTGTGAAAGAGCTTTTTGGGCACAATGTCAACTATGTCAATGATTTTGCCGACGGGAATTTCCCCGGACATGAACCCAATCCTTTAGATCCTGAGAATCAGGAGCAAATCAAGGAATTGGTGCTTCACCATCGATGCGATGCAGGTATTATATTCGATGGCGATGCTGATCGGGTAATGTTTATCGATGAGAAAGGCCGTTTTGTATCACCCGATCTGATCATCGCTTTACTTGGCGATTATTTCTTTGGCGAAATGGGTCAAAAAGGAAAGGTTTTACAAGATATCCGCAGTTCCCGTGCTATTGCCTCCTACCTTTCTAAATATGGAGCAGAAGTGGAGACATGGCGTGTTGGCCGTGCTTACGGTGCCGGAAAATTGCGTGAAATCAATGGTTTGTTTGGCGGTGAGCTCGCAGGCCATTATTATTTCCGTGATTTTTATTATTCCGATTCCGGATTGCTCGCAGCCTTGCTTGTTACAAGACTTATTGCTAAAAACAAAGCACTAGGAATTACCTTTTCATCGGTCATTGATTCTATTTCTCCTTATTTCAATTCAGGTGAAATCAATTTCAAGATTGAGCATAAACAACAAACCATGGATGCCGTAAAAGATCATTTCCTGAATCGTGAGAAACCGTCAGGATGGATGGATTTTGACGGATACAGACTTGATTACCAGGATTTTTGGATCAATATCAGGCCTTCGAATACCGAACCATATCTACGTTTTATTGCTGAAGCAACAACTTCTGAAAAGCTGGAAGAAATATTGATTGAAGTTAAAAAAATCCTTTCAGCTTTCGCCTGATGAAATACCTGTTGAATCATTTCGCCAAAGGATTGGTAATCTTACTTTTGCTTGCATTTGTTAAGCCAATGAATGCACAAGAACTTCAAGCTGAAAACGATTCTATCAATCGTAAGCGTTTGAATATCAGTTTGGTGAGTGCAGGGGCAATTATGGTCAGTACCTATACCAGTTTGTATTTTCTTTGGTATGCAGACTATCCGCAGAGCAAATTTCACTGGATCAACGACAATCACGAATGGCTGCAGATGGATAAATTCGGTCATGCGATAACTACCTATCATCTCAGTCGGTTTTCCTATGATATTTTGCATTGGTCAGGTCTAAATAATAATCAATCTGCAATTTATGGTGGTCTTGCAGGTTTTGCAGGAATTTATCTTATTGAAGTTTTCGATGGATTTTCTGATGGCTGGGGCGCATCTTCCGGTGATATTATCGCAGATTTCTCAGGATCGGCACTCTTTACTGCGCAGCAAATTTTATGGAAGGAGCAGCGCCTGGCCATGAAATTTTCTTTTCACAGAACCGATTTTGCAGCCTATAATCCGGCGATGCTGGGGAATGGTTTTGTTCAGGAAGTTCTTAAAGATTATAATGGACAAACGATCTGGCTGACCGCCAATATTTCAACTTTTCTTCCTGATGAAAGTCGTTTTCCGAAATGGATTAATCTCGCAGTAGGTTATGGAGCGGATGGGATGTTGGGAGCCAACGGGAATCTTAGTGTAATTAACGAAGAACCTTTGCCGTATTTTGAGCGTAAACGACAGTTTTATTTAAGTGCTGATATCGACTTGAAACGAATTCCTGTCCGCAGTAAGGGTTTGCGCACTTTCTTCTCGATTCTGAATATCGTGAAAATTCCGATGCCAACACTCGAAATTGATCAGAACGGCAAGGTCAGGTTTTGGCCCCTTTATTTTTAAAAATGAAATTTTTCTGTTCTAATGACTTGTGATAAAGGCTTCTTCAGTCTGAATCGGCTGCTTTTATTACCTTCGCAGCAAAAAAGAATATGCGTTTACTCCTGATTATCCTGCTCTCCTGGCTAATGATTTCTTCCTGTTCCGATCCTAAAATGAGATCACGCGAATATTTTGAGAAAGGTACAGAATTGTTGTATCAATCACAGTTTCAGCAGGCAATCGCTCAATTTGATAAAGCCATCGAAACACAGCCGGATAATTTTGAGGCCTGGCATTTCAAAGGTTCAGCCTGGGCCAATCTGCGTAAATATGACAAGGCTCTGGAGTGTTATGAAAAAGCCATTTCGATCAATCCGCGTTATGCTGAATCTTATTTCAATCTGGGCTTGCTATATGAGCAGCAGAATGATAAACAAACGGCTTGCACCTATTTTCTGAAAGCTGAAGAGTTGGGAAAATCCAATATGAATGACTATACAAAGCGTTGTAAATAAATATGTTAAGTGATGTAAAGCTGATTATCTGGGACTGGAACGGAACCTTGCTCAACGATGTTTCGGTTTGCGTGGAGGCTATGAATGAGATGCTTTCTGAAAGAAAGCTGGCACTCTTGAACGAGTCAGTCTATCGGGATGTTTTCACTTTTCCGGTGAAAAATTATTACCAGAAACTGGGTTTTGATTTTAATTCAGAGCCATTCGAGATTCCTGCCATGCAGTTTATGGATCTTTACCGCGTGAAAATCCTTGAAGCCGGATTGCAGGAAGGTGCGGTAGCCTTAATGAAGCAAATGCAGCGATCTGGATTCCGACAGGTCATCCTGTCGGCCATGGAGCAAGAACTCCTGCTCGAGCTTCTCGATCATTTTCAGATCCGGAATTTTTTTGACTTTACTTACGGAATCGACAATCATTTTGGTGGAGGGAAACTAGAGCGGGGGTTGGAACTCATGCGTCAGATGCATGTTTCGCCATCAGAATGTCTGTTGATTGGGGATACGGAACATGATGCCGAAGTGGCCAGTGCTTTGGGTTGCCGCTGTTTATTGTTTGGCGGTGGACATCAGTCGGAGCCCGTTTTGCAAGCGACAGGCAACCGCATCATTCATCAATATTCTGACCTCCTTGCTTGTTTCTGATCACAGCATCATATTCATCAATCAGTTCACCTTCTTCGTTATATTCTTTCCAGATACCTGATTTTCTTTCATTTACATACTGACCTTCGATCATTACATTTCCGTTTTTGAAATAGTAAACTATTTTTCCATCGGGCTGATCATTTTTGTACGAGCCATCGATAAACAGTTTTCCATCGTCAAAAAATTGTTTCCAGATGCCGTCTTTCTTTCCGTTTTTGTATTCTTGAATTTCATACAAATAACCGCCTTCAGGATGGTAAACCTTTGTGATTCCGTTTCTTATATCATTCTGATAGCTTTCTTCGGATAGAAGTTTGCCATCATAGTCGCTGTAAATACGCCAGATACTGTCTTTTTTTTCGTTGCGGTAAAGTCCCTCAGCAAGCAAGGTGCCAGTTTCTGAAAACTGTTTGCTGGAGGCCTTCATTCCATTTTCAGTGAAATTGTTCACTGCTTTCAAACTTCCATTGGTGCGGAAATATTTGAATTCCCCAAAAGGCAGATTGTCTTTGAATTGACCAGTATAGCGGGTTTTTCCGTTCGGATACTTCACGGTATACTGACCTTGTTTCTTTCCCGAAGCATCGGTCTGATTGAGGTTTTGGGCCTGGATTCCGGTCTGAAATGTGAAGAGCATGATCAGAAAGCTTCCAAAAAGGATGAAATTTGTTCTCATAGCACTGGTTTGAAATACAAAAGTAAGAAACCGGACGGGATCGACGTAATAATCCTATTTTTGCTGAAAATTAAAGCCTTGATCGAGTATTCATCACAACTCCTGCAGAATGCAGTAAACGAGCTGGCCCGACTGCCTGGTATCGGGAACAAAACAGCATTACGGCTGGCTTTGCATCTGTTACAGGAGGAAGCCGGACGTACGGAAGCCTTATCACGGGCGCTGATCAAAATGAAAACCGAGATTCTTTTCTGCAAGCGCTGTCACAATATTTCGGACAGTGAAATCTGCAGTATCTGTGCCAATCCGCGAAGAGATGAAAGTCAGCTCTGCGTGGTTGAAGATATGCGCGATGTGATGGCAATCGAACGAACAGCCTGTTTCACAGGCTTATACCACGTTCTTGGCGGAGTGATCAATCCGGTGGAAGGAATCAGTCCGAACGATATCAGGATTGCAAGCCTGATAGAGCGACTTGAAAAAGAAAATGTGCAGGAAGTGATTCTGGCTCTTCCGGCAACCATCGAAGGTGATACAACCAATTTTTATATTTATCGTAAAATCAGTCAGTTGACTTCAAAAATCACAACGATTTCGAAAGGAGTTGCTATTGGAGATGCATTGGAATATGCCGATGAAATCACACTTGGCCGGTCGATTCTGAACCGGACAAATTTCGAACTGAACAGATAATCTGAACTTTACGAATTCTTCCCGGTTTCGTCATTAAACAACTCCAGCTGGCGCTCCGAAACATTCATTTCCTGCTGGGCTGTATATTCATAAGTACCCAGATATCTTTCCAGATTTCTTTTGATCACCTTGATGGGTGTGGTGTGACATGCTTTACAATAGCGTATCAGCGATTCAGACTGGCGTTCAGAAAGTTTGAACGTGATGGATTTAAACTTTGTCTTCCGACGTTTTCTGGCTTTGCTTTTTCCCGGCATATCGTATGGATCGAAAGGTAACTGCCTGTGTATCTATTTTGTCCTACGAAGTTAATGTTTTTACAAGATCAAGAATATCTTTTGCAAATTTTTCAGCAGTTTCCACATCATTTGCTTCTGAATACACCCTGATGATGGCTTCGGTATTCGATTTCCGCAAATGAACCCATCCGTTCGGGAAGTCGATTTTCACTCCATCGATGGTGTTGACACGTTCGTTGGAATATTTCTCGGCAATCTGTAACAAGAGAGCATCTACATCTGTTTCTTTGTGAAGATCGATCTTGTTTTTCGACATAACGTAGGCAGGATATTTGCTTCTTAACTCAGAACATGAACAGGCTGAATGTGCCAGGTGTGTAAGGAAAAATGCGATTCCGACCAGTGCATCACGGCCATAATGCAGTTCAGGATAAATGATTCCTCCGTTTCCTTCGCCGCCAATCACCGCTTGTGTTTCCTTCATCATGGCAACAACATTCACTTCGCCAACGGCTGATGCAGCGTACTTCCTGCCATGCGAAACAGTAACATCTGCCAATGCACGGGTAGAGGAGAGATTCGAAACCGTATTACCCGGCGTATGCTTTAGAATATAATCTGCAATGGCAACCAAGGTATATTCTTCACCAAACATCTTTCCGTGTTCGTCAACAATCGCCAGACGATCCACATCCGGATCGACAACAAAACCCAGATCAGCACCTGATTTAACAACCAATTCAGAAAGTTCAGTCAGGTGTTCGGGCAGAGGTTCCGGATTATGAGGGAATTTTCCGTTTGGGGTATCGTAAAGCGGGATAATATGTTCCACACCCAGTTTTCTCAATAATGCCGGTAGTGCGATTCCTCCGGTCGAATTCACTGCATCGAAGGCAATTTTGAAATTGGCCTTTTTGATGGCTTCAACATCTACAAGCGGCAAAGCCAGAATCTGATCAATATGCAGATCGATCCAGCGGTCATCACGGGTGATGGTACCAATTTCATCTATTGTACTGAATACGAATGATCCTTTCTCAGCTTCTTTTAACAGACATTCGCCTTCGGCCGCTGAAATGAATTCTCCTTTGCTGTTCAGGAGTTTCAGAGCATTCCATTGCGCAGGATTGTGACTGGCAGTGAGGATAATTCCACCATCAGCTTTCAATCCGGTCACGGCAATTTCAACGGTTGGGGTAGTGCTCAGACCAATATCAGTAACATCAGCCCCCATCGCCATCAGGCTTCCGCATACGAGCTGATTTACCATTTCACCCGATAGACGTGCATCTCGACCAACCACAACTTTCAGTTTACCTGATGGTTTTTCCTTGCGGATCAAACCGACGAATGCAGAAACGAATTTTACAATATCAACAGGTGTGAGACCGTCGTCAGGAATGCCTCCGATAGTACCTCTGAATCCGGAAATTGATTTAATCAGTGTCATAGCTGGTTTTTTTTTGCAAAGGTAGTATTTTCAGTTTTTTGATCCACTTCTGACAATAGTTAATTCTCTGATACACCCGTTTAACGCGTTCAGGAAGTGCAATCCAGAATTATCAACCATGAATTGTTTAAAAAAACAGAAATAGATTTGCTTCTGCCTGTCATCCCGTGCTAATTTTACCCGGTCAGCAAGAATGAAATTTAGACTTATATAGAGGAAATTAACTAATTTTGCAACGATTTAGGAAAAATAGAGATGAACGACGATTTTCAGTGGGGCGATGATTATCAGATTGATATGTTGGCTGATCGGTTCGAAAAGATGATCAGCAGCGGCGGTTTGGAGTATTTCGATTCGGAAGAATTCGAAGCTCTGATCGACTTCTATCAAAACAATTTCGACAACGATCGCTCTCGTCTTGCTCTTGAAATGGCCTTGCAACAGCATCCTTCGAGCCTTGGGCTGAGGGTGAAATTCGCCCGTCAACTCGCTTCTGAAGGTAGTTTAAAAACTGCTTTGATGCTTCTCGAAGATATTGAAAAGTCGGAACCCAATGAGGCTGAGATCGTTATGACAAAAGGTTCCGTATTTAGTTTGATGAATGAACCTGAAAAAGCCATTATTGAACTTAAGAAAGCTGTTCCGATGGTGGATGAAGATGAACTTGAAGAAATTTTTACCTCCATTGCCTTTGAATATGAGAAAATCGACAAGTTTGATCATGCTTTGGTATATCTGAAAAAGGCTCTCTTTCAGACACCCGGTTCAGAGTCATTGATGTATGAGATCGGAATGTGTTTCTCGATGGGTCAGCGGCTGGAAGAAGCAGTTGAATTCTTCCAGATTCAGACAGATCAGAATCCTTATAGTATTCCAGCATGGTATAATCTGGGTCTCAGTTATTTCCAGTTGGAATTATACGAAAAATCAATTGATGCGTTTGAGTTTGTTCTCTCGATCGACGATCGGTATACACAGGCTTATCAAAGTATGGCTCATGCCTACGCTTCAATTGAGAATTTCGAGAAAGCCATTGAAGTTTACTTTGAATCATTCGAGTTTGAGCAACCCGATGCAATGACCTATTACTATATTGGGGAGTGCTACGAAAAGATGAAAGATGCTTTGAATGCACTCGAATATTACAGGAAAAGTATCGAGATTGATCCTCTTCTGGCTGATCCATGGGCAGGAATTGGTGCTTTGCTCGATGAACAGGGCGATCTGGAGGGTGCACTGAAATATACGCTGAAGGCTCTGGCACTTGATCCTTCCAATATTGAACTCAATCTGATTACTGCTGATCAGTTAATTAAATCCGGCCAGTACGAACTTGCCGAAACGTATTTTCAGAAGGCAGAAGCCATCGATCCGAATGATGAGGATGTGTATATTGAATATGCCAATTTGTGCGTACTTCAGAAAGACCATGTCAAAGCCATCGAAATCCTGCGAAAAGGAATTATCCAGCAGCCCGAAAACTATGTTTTATATTATAGGCTGGGAGCGACACTCCTCTTTGTGAATCATATTGCAGAAGCACTTTTCTATCTCGATCTGGCGCTGAAGCATGATTATGAAGGACATACCGAATTGCTCGAATATTATCCCGAAATGTTTAATCTTCCGGAAGTTGCAGAATTGTTTGAAGAAAACCGTCCGGTGAGGAAATAGGGATATGCGACTGTTTTTTAACTGCAATCCTAAAATCTAGCCGATATGGAAAAACTCAGTATTCTCGACAAGAAAGATTATTTCTATAGTGGTAAAACACTTCCGTTAAAGTTCAGATTAGATGCACTTAAGCGCTTAAAAGCGCTCGTCAAGCAATATGAATCTGATATTCAGAAAGCCCTCTTTCTTGATCTTAGAAAATCGGATTTTGAGGCTTATACAACTGAGATTGGTGTTTTTTATGATGAAATAAACCTGCATATCAGTCATTTGCGAAACTGGACCAGTAAGAAATGTGTTTCGTCACCCATCACAGCTTTTCCGGCAAGAAGTTTTTATACATATGAACCTTTTGGTGTTAGCCTGATCATCGCTCCCTGGAATTATCCTTTTCAGCTTGTTTTTGTTCCGTTGGTTTCGGCCATCGCAGCAGGCAACTGTGTGGTGATCAAACCATCAGAAATTAGTTCAAATACATCGGCTCTGATTGATCAGATGATCAGTGAAGCCTTTCCGAAAGATTATATTGAAGTCGTGACTGGTGATGCGGAAGTGAGCCGGGAATTGCTCAAACTGAACTTCGATTTTATGTTTTTCACCGGTAGTCCGCGTGTCGGAAAGATGGTGATGCATGCCGCAGCCGATCAGCTGATTCCGGTTGTTCTTGAGTTGGGAGGAAAAAGTCCATGCCTTGTTGATGCTACAGCCAATATTTCACTGGCCGCAAGACGAATCATCTGGGGAAAACTCATCAATGCCGGTCAAACCTGCATTGCACCGGATTATTTGCTTGTGGATGAAAAAATTAAAACTACTTTGGTTGAAGCTATCAAGCATGAAATCAATCAGATGTTTGGTAAAAATGTAATTGATAGTCCCGATTATCCACGGATCATCAGCGAGCCTGCATATGAAAGATTGAAAAGTCTGATGCAAAATGGGAATATACTTGTTGGTGGTCAAACGGATGATAATCAACGATTTATAGCGCCAACCTTATTGGATCAGGTTCTTGACGACTCGTCATTGATGCAGGAAGAAATATTCGGCCCATTGTTGCCGGTGGTTACTTTCTCTGATATTCAGGATGCCGTTCGTTTCATCAATCAGCGACCAAAACCGCTGGCCTTGTACCTTTTTACCGGAAGCCGCAAAACGGAAGAGCTTGTGCTTAGCCGAACCAGTTCGGGTGGTGTAACGATCAATGATACGCTGATGCATTTTACCAATGCCAATCTGCCATTTGGAGGTGTTGGAAACAGCGGAACTGGTAGTTACCACGGATTTACTGGTTTTGAAGCCTTTTCGCACAAAAAACCTGTTTTAAGAAGATTCGTCTGGCCGGATATCCCGCTCCGATATGCTCCTTTTAAGGAAAAAATCAAGCTAATTAAATTAATTATGCGATAGGTTCGAAAGGATATGTATATTTACTTAACGCACTTTCAGGAAAAAAGCTAAGGAATCACCTATCGGATACAAATGGAATTATACGGACTCATTGGAAAACACCTTAGCCACTCCTGGTCAGAAAAGTATTTTAGTCAGAAGTTCGCAATTAATCATATTCCAGCCAAGTATCAGTTATTCCCATTAGATTCGATTGAATTATTGCCCGGACTGATCGAGCGTTATCCCGATCTGAAAGGCTTGAATGTGACAATTCCTTATAAATTAAGCGTTATTCCCTTCCTGACTTCACTGGATCGTGAGGCCAAGATGGCGGGATCCGTAAATACCATTAAGATTATCAGAAATGATAAAGGTGTTTCGTTGGTTGGATACAATACGGATATTGCCGGTTTCAGAGCCAGTCTGCGTAAAGATGTCAAATCAAAAAAGAATCTGAATGCCCTGATACTGGGAAATGGCGGAGCATCCCGTTCCGTAAAACATGTTCTTCGCAGCGAGGGAATCTGTTGCACCACGGTGACCAGAACTTCGAAAAAAAATGATCAGTTATCTTATGATACGCTTAATCCTTTGCATATTAAAGATAACCTATTGATAATCAACACAACGCCTTTGGGTATGTTTCCTGATATGCAGAACTGCCCTGATATCCCTTATGAGTTTCTGACGGAGCATCACCTGCTTATTGACTTGATTTACAATCCGGAAGTTACCATGTTTCTGCAAAAAGGCCTCGAAAAGGGGGCAAGGGTTGTGAATGGCCTGCATATGCTCGAGAAGCAAGCTGAAGCCGCCTGGAAAATCTGGTCGAAAAAGGGAATCTAATTCAACGAATTCCTTTATGAGTGAATTTCCGAAGGTTCAGGGAATGAATTTCAAAGCGCTTTAGAATCAGTCAGATTTTAAATCTCCAGTTGCGTCCTCCACTTCAGGTTATCGTTTTCATCCTTTTGTAACAGTTTGTTATCCAGCATCCAGCGGATTGCTTCGAGGATTTTCTCATCAGAATAAAAATCAATTTCATGCGCCAGTTCATAAACCGGATAAGGCCTCAGTTGTAAGCGGCTCTGAACAGCTTCGCGGATGGTTTCATATTCAATATCGGTGAGAGTGATCTTGTTCCGTTTCAGACAGACATCACATTTTCCGCAACGGATTTTCATTTTTTCACCAAAATAGGAAAGCAACTGAATATTCCGGCAGGTTTCGTCATCCGAAACAAAGTCGATCACCGATTGCACCCTCTCGAGGGTAGTCGTTTTGCGTTTGTGGTAGTTTTCCTGACTCAGAACCACATCTTCTTTCTTCCGGCGTTCGGAAGTAAAAGTCAGTTGAGGTTTATCTTTCCTTGGATCGTAATACAGAATATTCAGTTTTACGAGCTGGTGCAGACTGTCTTGTATTTTTTCCACTGAGAATCCCAACTTACGCGCGATATCCTCCTCATTTACAGCGACAAAATCAGTCATGATACCCGGGAAGTTCCTGAGCATCAGTTTGATCAGCGGATCAATGGAAGGTTGCTCCACCTGTAAACGATACAAATCTTCGCGGCGTGCGGTGATGAAAACCCTTGTTGGGGCATTCATCCCTTCGGAAAGAACCAACAAGCCGTCTTTCTCAAGCAGCTTGAGCGCGTGGAAAACTTCGAGTGGCTGAAAGGAATAGTTTTTTGCAAAGTGCATCATATCAAAGTCGTAGGGCACATCGCGTCCGCTACCGACGGGCACCTGGAAGTAATTACCCAAGGCCTGATAGATATCACGAATGACGGGTATTTCAGGAAATGAGATGTCGAAATTAAGCTTTAGCTGACCGATATCCTGATCTGATACAAGCAAGAATGCCTGTGCCTCTTTTCCGTCGCGACCGGCTCTTCCGGCTTCCTGAAAATATGCTTCAATCGAATCAGGCAGGTCGAAATGAACAACGATTCTCACATCCGGTTTATCGATTCCCATTCCGAATGCATTGGTGGCTGCTACCACTTTTACACGGCCTGTCATCCATAGTTTCTGGTTTTCGTCGCGTTGGCGGGCATCAAGTCCTGCATGATAATAGGTAGAACTTATCCCGTGTCGATGCAGATGCCCTGCCAGATCAGCGGTCCGGCGTCGGTTTCGTACATACACAATGGCACAACCTGAAGTGATTTTCTGCAGTAACCTTACAAGGGTTCCGTATTTATCCGTTTCATGTATAACATTATAAGTGAGGTTCTTACGCTCATAGCTTGTCTGAAAAACATTCTTCTTTCTGAAAAGAAGTTTCTGCTGAATATCTTCAACCACCTGCGGAGTGGCTGTAGCGGTGAGCGCCAGAACCGGAACTTCCGGAAGGAAAGGCCTGATAAGCGCAATCTGCAGATATGGAGGCCTGAAATCATATCCCCACTGAGATATACAGTGCGATTCATCAACGGCAATCAGATTGATTTTCATGCGTTTTACGGCCTCAATAAATTTATCCGTCTGTAATCGTTCTGGTGAAATGTACAGGAATTTCAATCTATCGAAAACTGCCTGATTATATGTGATTTCCACTTCGTTCGGATGCATTCCCGAATAGATCGCCGAAGCAGCGATTCCGATTTTCCGTAAATGCTGTACCTGATCTTTCATCAGGGCGATAAGCGGCGTGATGACGAGGCACAGACCGGGCCGCATGAGTGCAGGCACCTGAAAACAGACTGATTTCCCTCCACCGGTGGGCAGAAGAGCCAGTGTATCATTCCCTTCGAGAACCGATAGAACAATTTCCTCCTGCATCGGTCTGAACGAAGCATGACCCCAGTATTTGAGCAGAATTGTCCTGGCCTCGGTTTTCATTCGCTGTTTGTTTCGTCGAGTTGAGAATTGCCTTTGGTGTGTTTCGGCCAGTAAGGGCAATGACGGCAGCCATTGGCACAGCAGTATCCCCGTTTCACCAGAAATGAACGCGTAAGCACCCTGTAACCGTTTTCGAGATAGAAATCTTCATCCTCGTTCAGCCGGTTGTTAAAACGTGTAAAGCGATCATCCAGCGGCTTGTCCATCAGGGAGTTTCATTCGTTAATAAAAATTCAATGGCCAGATCGTCGATCAGGAAGGAATCACCGGCAGGATTCCAAACATATACTTTCACCTGGGCAAGATCGGCATTCCATGCCGGGACTTTAAATCCGAAATTAGCGGTATGCCAGGTATTTGTCTTCATTCCGGGTAGAGGAGCCAGTTTAAAGGTTTTATAGAATACGACGTTGTTTGTTTTATCCGTTGCGGCATAAACCAGCATGGCTTTATTGCCGCTAAAGGGTTCCATCGGATTGTATTTGATGGTAGATTTTACGTAAACAGTTGTTTTTGTGTTTATTAGCTTAGATTGGTTCAAAACAAGTGTCGGACTGAATTCATTTTTTGTATTCATCAGCGCGGCATGCTTTCCAGAATAAGCTTCCGAAGTTTCGATCAGGCCGTTCTGGGACCATTCTGATAATGGACTTTCGAGCGTATTTACAAAGGTGAATCCTTCGATCGGTGTTGGATTCGTAAACAAGGGTTCTGTATCACCACCAATCACATCTGCATAATAATTCCCGGTTTTAAGAAATACATATTTGTATTTATCGAAATCCATGCTGTCGTGATGAATGATTCCTTTGTTGTACTGGTAAATCTGAACAAGATTCAAAGCTGAGAAGAGAAATCCGGCTACCAGATAGATTACAAATCCGGGACGTTTATTCACCAGTTTATCGATTGAAAATGCCAGCAGAATAGCCAGAACCGGGTAAAGATCTATCATGGCCCGCATCCCGAAACTATCGCCATAAAACCAGTTCCACCAAGATGAGAGGATATACACCGAGATCAGTAAGAAGCCGGAAGCAGCGTAAAAGCCGAAACGGGATTTTCTGAAAAGCAATATGAAACCCGGAATGATCGCGAGCATCAGAGGTGTATAGATAAAGAATCCTTTTTTGAACCCGAAGAGGAATTTGCCAAGCTGCGGATGCAGAAAATCAAATCCTTCATTCTTGTATGACCAGATGAAACAGTTTCCTGTCTGGATATAGTTGAAAATGAACTGGATGCCGAAAATAGATGCGAATAGTACAATTCCAAACAGCAGTTTCCAATATTTTTTCCAAATGGAACCTATTCCCTCCATCAGGATTTTTTTGTCACCGGCAATAAAGGGTACAGCACCCAGAATCAGCAGATTGGTTGGTCTGATCAATGCCAGCATTCCCAGTGCAACCGATGCATAAAGAAAATAGGATGCTTTGCGTGTAAGGAAAAAACTCCTCATATACATCAGGAAAACGGAAACAGCAGCAAACGAGTACACATGCGAATGGGAAGGATGCATCAGGGCATAATAGAACAGATTAGTCCCAAAAAGCAGCAAAAGAATCACCATGAAGGCAATGTATTTCTCGAAACCATATTGACGCAGCAATCTGATCACCGCGAGCAGACCCAGTGCCAGATAAAAAGCAGCTGCCAAGGCTACAGCGAGCTGATACAAAATATTATAGCCGTCGGCAGGCATACCGAATACATATGAATACAGGCTGGCTAAAAGGTAAAACGGTGAGATTGCGAGAGCAGTTCCAAGGAAATATTTATTAATCAGTACGTCGCCTCTTTTGTGAAAATAATGTCCACTGTAACTCAGACTCTTTTGTTGTTTTTCAAACTCATGTACAGCTTTGAAATCAGTGGTTTTGTAATGAAAAATGGTGGGCAGATATGCGTAATAGCCGCTTCCGTCGCCGTCAATAATGGTTTTGGCCGCCGGACCACGGTATAACTGTACACCAAAAAACAAAACTAGGATAAAACTTACTAAAAGGGTCCGCATAGCTCGACGAAGATATGAAACTGATATTATTAACGCAAATGCTTCTAACTTATTACTCTTTATAGAATAGGATAATCACGTTCAAATCCTTCTTCCAGTGAGATAAATGTTTCGGTAAAGGTGATCTCCGGAATCGACTGTATCTTTTCAACAATCACCTGTTTCAGATGTTCGTTGTTCGAGGTATAGGTCTTTACCCAGAGTGAATATTTTCCGCTAACATGATGACATTCAACGATTTCAGGAATCTCTTTAACTTTAGCAAAAACCTCTTCATGGGTACGTGTCGAGGTTAAATTGACCTGGATACCAATGAATGCGCATGTAAGGAGTCCGAGGCCTTTTGGATTGAGTTTGATCTTTGATCCTTCAATCACACCAGCTTCGGTCATCCGGTTTACCCGCTGGTGGATGGCCGCTCCCGAAACACGGCAGCGTCGGGCGACTTCAACAAAAGGCATCCTCGCATCGGTAAGTAAAAGGTTCAGAATCCGCCGGTCGAGTGTGTCAAGATGAAAGTGATTTTGCATGATTTCAAGGCTTTAGGTATCAATTGTTTGCAAAAATACCACATATCGTTACATATTTCAAATATTATTCATGTTTTCGTTTCAATATTTCAATTTTATTAACCGAATACTAACATATTTATACATTTGTATACGTTTAACCTTAATAATTTACTCCCATGAAATTTGACCCGGCAAGCAGTATTCAGGACCTTAAACAATTTGGTGAATATGGCGATGTTAATCCATCTATCACTGATTCAGCAACATACACCTTTATGCAGGCAAAAACAATGTCTGATACTTTTCATGGTGAAGGGGAGGGCTGTTTTTTGTATTCGCGCCACTGGAATCCATCGAACAAATATCTGGCTGATGCCATGTCGGCCATGGAAGGAACGGAAGC
>CAZVKW010000012.1:0-39496 GCA_964627945.1 uncultured Lentimicrobiaceae bacterium | reverse complement strand
GGAACTCCTTCAATCTTGATAAATTTATGGAAGTCAATCTTAACATTATACTTTTTACTCAACTCGCCATAAGGAGATTTTTCTATATCAGGTGGGGCGGGTTGTGAAACAAGTATGGATTTGATTCTCATACGTTAAAGTGTTTTATTTCTGGCTTCTGTAATTCAAAAATTGAAATCCAATCACATTGCAGTCATCAATACTGATTCAAAAACAATATAATAAGCTCTTCTCTCTTGCTATCCCCAGGATTCTCCATTTGAAAACATTAAAATCGTCTTTGTCAAAAGAACCAGAGGTATGATTTCGAGGGCACAAAGGTATAAAAATAAATAGAATATTGAGAAGGGAGGCTGTATCAAACCTGTTACGAAACTCCTTACAATTCTGACAATCAATATTATAAAAATTATTCCGGCACCAAAAAAAACGATATATTCGCTCGGATTATAGAGCAAAACAAGCAAAATCGGTAAAATAGCAATGCCTGCTGAAGCAAAATACCCGTAATGATTTGTCATATAACGGAGTGATTCATCAGGGGTTTTAAAGAGATAAGACAGAAATCGTATAAGGATAAATTTCGCCGATAACAAAACGACAAGTCCTCCAAAAATTGACAAAAACATCCAAAAATCTGATAGATCATTCCCGCTATAAGAAGAAATAATTCCAATAGCATTAAGTGCAAACAAAGAAAATCCGGTAAAATAAATGATTGAGACAAGGAATGTTTGTATCGATTTCGATGGATTCCACTCACGAAGCATAAGATTAAGCGGCGTATTGCCCCATAAACATGTTAAGAGTTGATTGTAACGCCGGGCAGCAAGACGTTTCATCATGACCACCATAATAATCAAACCGAAAAAAACATATCCATTCCATCCAGCCGGACCCACTTCAACAGGTCTTGTGACAGGCCGGAACTGTAATTCAGTTCCAGAACGAACAAATCTTTCTCCGATAAATTTCCCTTTGAGCTTACTCCGTTTGTCAACAAAAATCCTTGAAGGTTTCTCATCGAAAAACTTCCAGCTAAACGAAGGCTCTCTCACAGTCGAAACCTGTCGGTTATGAATTGTAACATTTTCGCTTAAATCTGCCGGTTGAACCATCTTCTATTGTGAAATTCTAAATCTGACCTTCTTCGGACTGCAAAAATAGTAATTTAAAACCGATTTAAAGAAGGCTGAATCCTTTCCTATAGGCCAAGTTCATCTCCAATTGCGTATTAAATTCTGTTAATTAAATAACAATTCACTTTTATAAGCGCATTAAATAGGTAATTTTGCAAACAAATTATTTCTATTCCAAACCAAATTATGAATCTTATTCAAAATATCCGACAGAGGGCCATCGGAACGAACAAAAAGATTGTCCTGCCTGAAGGAGAAGAAGAACGTACTTTGCGCGCAGCAGATGATGTTATTGCGGAAAATATTGCACAGATTATCCTGATCGGAGATGAAAATGTGATCAGAGAAAATGCCCAGCATTGGGGACTTAAACATATCAGTAAAGCAACCATCATTGATCCTTTGCTGAACCCACGAAAACAATATTTTGCAGATGTATTATTAGAAATCAGAAAAAGCAAGGGACTCACAGCTGAGCAGGCTATAAAACTGGTTGAAGATCCATTGTATCTTGGTGTTTTACTGATAAAAACAGGTGAAGCTGATGGAGAAGTTGCCGGCGCAAACAATGCAACGGGTGATGTTCTCAGACCAGCCTTTCAGATTGTTAAAACCCAGAAAGGAATGAGTGCTGTTTCCGGTGCTTTTATCATGGTTCTCAAGGATGAATCGTTTGGTGACCATGGCATCATGGTCTTCGCCGATTGCGCGGTAAACCCTGATCCAACAGCAGTTGAACTTGCTGAAATCGCTGTTGCCAGTGCCCAGACAGCCCGCGCCATCGCCGGAATTGAACCACGTGTGGCAATGTTAAGTTTTTCAACTAAAGGAAGTGCGAAGCATGCCAAAGTTGACAAGATAGTGGAAGCAACCGCACTGGCCAAACAAATGGATCCCGGATTGAAGATTGAAGGTGAACTTCAGGCTGATGCAGCGATAATCGAAGCCATCGGACGAAAAAAAGCTCCCGGTTCTGAAATCGCCGGACTTGCCAATGTTCTGGTGTTTCCTTCACTCGAATCAGGAAATATTGCCTATAAACTCGTGCAGAGAATGGCAGGTGCTGAAGCCATTGGACCTGTTCTTCAGGGACTTGCAGCACCGATCAACGATCTATCAAGAGGTTGCTCGGTAGATGATATAACCAATCTTATTGCGATAACAGTGAATCAGGCAAATGGATTTTAACGCACAGATAGATTAATTTCAAAACTTATTCAAGAAGAAAATATATGACTGAAACATTAGCAGATTTTACATTAGGCAAACGTCAGCAGCCCAAAGGCATCATCCAGAAAATCGGAGTGATTGGATGTGGTGCTGTGGGACAGGAAATTACGATCGCCATTTCGACCAATGGTCTGGATGTAATTTTCCTTGACCTGAATGAAGACAGAATCAAAGAAATTTTTGAACAGATCAGTTCACAGCTCGACGAAGTGATCAATCACTGGGGTTTGACAACCAGCGAAAAACGCGCAATTCTAAGCCGTATCAAAGGAACTGCCAATTATGATGACCTCGCTGATTGCGACATCATCATCGAAAGTATCAGCTCGCGCAAACGGGGTACAAGCATCGAGATCAGAAAAGAGATTTTCAGGAAAGTGGAACAGGTTGTGCGTGAAGACGCTGTTATATCTTCCAATATCACAACACTTATGATCTCCGATCTGGCGAGCGTTTTGAAGCATCCTGAGAGAGCGATAGGCATGCATTTCATCCTTCCGGTTCATAAAACCCATGTGATTGAGGTAGTTAGAGGAATCAACTCCTCAGAAGAAGCTTATAATCAGGTAGTTAAATTTGGAGGAATGATTGATAAAAAAATCATTCGTCTGAATGAATCACCCGGTAATATTGTGACCCGTATGTTGGTAACCACCATCAACGAAGCCTGCGAAATCCTGATGGAAGGCGTTGCCTCGGTAAAAGACATCGATTTTGCAATGCGTGAATCATCCGGTCATTTATTCGGACCATTCGAAATGGCTGATCGTATCGGACTCGATAAGATTTTGAAATATATGGACAATTTATATCAGGAATTTGGTGACAAAAAATACAAACCATCTCCGATTATCAAACGTCTTGTAAGAGCCAATTACCTCGGTAAGATCACCGGCAGGGGATTCTATAATTATCAATCAGGAAAGGCTGTTGATCAGACAGTTACCTGTGCTGTGATCAAATAATCAAACTTCAAAAGAAAGAAATTATGAAGATAATCGTTTTAAACTGCGGTAGTTCATCGATCAAATACCAATTGTTCGAAATGCCTGCGAAAACAGTGATTGCTAAAGGTCTGGTCGACAAAATCGGACTGAAAGGTGCATCCATAAAACACAAACGTGAAGACGGAACTGAAGTTAAACTCGAAGGTGAAATACTTGATCATCAAGCCGGTATTGAACATCTGCTTGCAATTCTGATCAGCGAAAAATACGGAAGCATTAAGACTATCGACGAAATCGAAGCTGTTGGTCACCGTGTAGTTCATGCCGGTGAAAAATACAGCGGGAGTGTTTTCATTACGGATGAAGTTATTGAAGCACTCGAAGAATGTATCGATCTGGCACCATTGCACAATCCTCCGAACCTGAAAGGTATTTATGCCATGAAAGAACTGCTTCCTGACGTTTTGCAGGTAGGTGTTTTTGATACAGCTTTTCACCAGACAATGCCTCCAAAATCCTTTTTGTACGGCATTCCATTTTCGCTGTATGAAAAATACAAGATCCGCCGATATGGTTTTCACGGAACCAGCCATAAATATGTATCACAGCGTGCCTGCGATATTCTGGGACTCGATATCCAAAAAGAAAAAATCATCACTTGTCACCTGGGCAATGGTGCTTCAATGGCAGCCATAAAAGATGGTAAATCAATGGATACCAGCATGGGAATGACTCCTACCGAAGGATTGATCATGGGAACGCGTTGTGGTGATCTGGATGTTGGTGCTTTGCTCTATATCGCTGACAAAGAAGAAACAAGCATTCCGTATACAAGTACTCTTGTAAACAAATTCTCAGGAATGGTTGGTATTTCAGGCGTTTCATCTGATATGCGCGATATTGAAACTGCTGCTAAAGATGGCAACGAACGAGCCAAGATTTCGCTCGAGATGTATCAGTACCGGGTAAAAAAATATATTGGTGCTTATGCAGCTGCCATGGGCGGAGTTGACCTCGTTGTATTTACGGGCGGTATTGGTGAAAACGACACAACGACCAGAACTGCGGTACTTGAAGATCTGGAATTCATTGGCATTGAGATTGATAAGGAAAAATCGCTCAAATCGAGAGGCAAAGAAGAACTTATCAGCACCGAAAACAGTAGGGTGAAAGTGATTGTTGTTCCAACCGACGAAGAACTGATGATTGCATCAGACACTTACGAAATTCATGAAACCATGCTAGAAGAATCCAATTATTAATAGATTCTGAATAAAAAAAGAGGCTGTCTGAATTCAGACAGCCTCTTTTTTATTGTGAATCAAATACTTCTTACCATCCGGCCAGGCAGATTCCCACTGCAAACGGATACACTTGCGGACCTTTGTCCTTGATCCAGAGTGGGAACAATGAATAGTTTGCATAAACGCTCACGATTCCCCAACCCATGCGAACTGCTGCATCCAATTTGAAAGCACGCATATCAAATCCATCAAAATTCTTGGTGATATTGCGGTTATATGAATCGGGACTGCGCAATGTCACAGGTAAAGTATTGCCGCTTGCAGGATCAATCAATGAAAAATCTTTGTTGGATTCATTGAAATAAATCTTTGAATGTGTAAGTGCACGCCATCCTCCTACAACTCCGACAGCAAAATGCAGTCTTTCAGATTTTTTTGTGCCATTTGTCTGAAATTCAAGGAAAAGAGGTACTGTGACATACATATTGGTCAACTTGCTCTTTTTTACTGAAATTCCATCCATATAATATGCTTTGAAATCAATTGAGTCGGTGGCAATATATACGTCGTTGGCAAAACGATAATTATTAAAACTGAGTCCTAAACCGCTTACCAGTCCAATGGTTTTATTTCTGTTGAGTGCAATGTTCTGCTCATAGAAATTGATGTTCACATTGGTGCTTTTTTCCATTCTAAGGTCAAGATAACGATCACTTTTCGGATAGCTCATATCGAAATCAGATGTAAGTAAGCCATTGATTCCCAGTTCAACACCAGCCCAGTGACCATTAAATTTGTTGCATTTCTCATGATTCATCTTCACGTTTCCATCTTCATCGATGTTGATAGAATTATTTCCGATTTTAATACGAACGGAATCGTCATCAATCACGGTCACATTTATATTACCAAGATCAACACGAACGGTATCACCTGATGGAGTTTCAATAATTAAATTATTGCCTGTTTCATTTTGGACCCCTTCCTTTTCAACGTTCATAACATCCTGATTATGTGTCACTTTTGCTGCTCCTGATGTTTGTACATTTAGATTTTCAATGGCATTCACATCGGCCTTACTTGCTCCGCTGGCTTCCACTTCAACCATTTTGGCAATCATTTCACCTGCTGTAAGTTTGGAAGCGCCGCTCATCTCAGCATTCAGCACATTGGTTGTTCCGATTAAGGTCACTTTGCTGGCACCTGACATTTCAGTATCAATAACGTTATCATTTCCCAGATAATGAATGAGGGATGCTCCACTTGTACTCAGTGAAACAGCATCACCATCGAATGTTCCGGTGCAGGTAATCTGCGAAGCACCCGATGCTTCGATCGACGTTACAGCAGGCATGGTAATTTCGACCTGCATCACAGTTGCCTTGCGGAAGGAACCGCTGTTGAGTTTGAGTTCGCCTTTTACAACCTTAATATCCATTTGTGGAATCAGGTTTTCGTCAGCTTCAAGAATAACCTGACAGCTTGGAGCAGGTGAAAGTTTTACTTTCAGGGCTCCTCCGATTGATATACGTGTAAACTCGGGAAGTTCTATGGCTTTTTTTACAACTTTTCCGTTACCGCTTTCCTGTGCTGATGCATTGATTGACCATCCGCCAATCAGGATAATCAAAGCTAAAATTCTGATAATTGAGTTTGTTTTCATGGTTTTCATTTTTAAAATTTAATCGTATGACGTGGCCTCCTTTTCAAAAGTTACAGAAAGGCAATCAATTTTTTTATGAAATTCATTTAAATAATTGATTTTCTGATATATAAGTTTTAATTACTGAATGAAGGCACAGTCGCCTTAGACAATAATGATTCATTTTTTTGGTTTATCTTTGCCTAAAGAAATCTCCACATTTGAAGAAGACCTATCTTTTTATTTTAAAATCCTATCTGGGTCCTTTTGTAATGACGTTTTTCATTGCATTGTTTATTCTCTTAATGCAATTTTTATGGAAATATATCGATGATCTGGTTGGAAAAGGCCTGAACGCATCGATAATCGGGCAGTTGATGTTTTATGCCAGTGCAACATTTGTTCCGATGGCTCTGCCTCTGGCTGTATTGCTTTCATCCCTGATGACTTTCGGGAATCTTGGTGAACATTACGAACTGGTTGCCCTCAAGGCTGCCGGCATCTCTGTATGGAAAATCATGAGGCCATTGATTTATTTTTCGATTGTATTAAGCATTGTAGCCTTCATTTTTTCGAACAATGTACTTCCGGTTGCCAATCTTAAATTTCAATCCCTGCTATATGATGTCAGGCAACAAAAACTCGCATTTAATATCAACGAGGGCGTTTTTTATAACGGAATTACCAATTACAGCATTCGTGTTGGAAGAAAAGACCCCGATGGACGGACGATTTACGATGTAAAAATATTCGATCATACTGACAGACAAGGAAATATCAGTGTTACAACTGCAAAATCAGGAATTATGGAAATGAGCCCTGATCAGAAAAACCTGATTTTCACTTTATATAATGGTAACAATTATTCTGATATTCTCAGTACTAGGAATTATAAAGACAATCGTCCGTTTGAACGTACAGAGTTTTCCGAACAAAGAATTAAGTTCGATTTATCCGAATTTGATTTGTCACGAACCCAGGAAGATTTATTCAAGAGCCATTATACAATGTTGAATACCAAACAATTACAAATATTCATTGACTCTCTTGAACTCAAATTTGATGACAGGCAGGAACGTTACAATCAGAATTTCGTGAAACGTTTTCAATATACCTCCGTTGCAGTAGATACAGGAATAGTCGCCAAAAAAAGAAAATCAGCTGTCGTTGGGAAAAAGATCACCAAACTACCTGAACAAACAACGGTTAAACCAGCCTTAACCACGCTGACCTACCCGATTCAGGCCAATTTCTCTGAAAAAGAACAACGCGAAATAGTTGATCAGTCATTGACATCAGCCCGCACAAACCGCGATAATATTACATTTAACAAAAATGACTTTGCCTTTCAGGCCGAAAATATCCGCAAGCACGAATGGGTATGGCATAAGAAATTCACACTTTCCTTCGCCTGCCTGATTCTATTTTTCGTTGGGGCTCCGATGGGTGCGATTATCCGAAAAGGAGGATTGGGTTTGCCGGTAGTGATTTCAGTACTTTTCTTCGTTTTGTATCATGTAACAAGTATTTTTGGCGAGAAAGCCGCTAAAACAGGTGATCTGGATATGTTTTTTGGGGTTTGGCTTTCTTCCCTGATATTATTACCAATTGGTTTGTTTCTTACCTTCAAAGCTACTACTGACGCGCCTTTGCTTGATTCAGACAGTTGGAAAAGAAGAATAAAACGACTGTTTCGCATGCAGAAACCAAGTTTAAAATCATGAGGTTCCTTTTTTTATGCAATAAATCACCATATCCGGCACGCGAAGGTGGACCGATTGCCATGAACAGCCTCATCAGTGGTTTGTTAAAGGCCGGGCATCAGGTAAAGATTCTGGCAGTAAATTCAGATAAATACAATGTAAAACCTTCTGATATCCCTGATGAATATCAAAAAACAACCGGAATTGAACTGATACATATTGATTTGCGGATAAAACCAATTCCAGCATTTCTGAATCTGTTTACTGGCAGATCTTACCACGTAGAACGCTTTATATCAAATAGTTTCAATCAAAAACTTAGTCGTCTCTTACAACTTGAATATTTTGATGTGGTGCAGTTCGAGACAGTTTTTATGGCTCCGTATATCGAAACTGTCAGAAAATATTCAAAAGCTACTCTCGTTCTGAGAGCACATAATATCGAACATCTGATCTGGGAAAGAACCGCAATGGCTACAACAAAGCCCCTGAAAAAATGGTATCTCTGTCATTTGAGTAAAACATTGAAAAGTTACGAATTATACGTTTTGGATCATTTCGATAAAATAGCAGCAATCACACCTGACGACGCCCGCTTTTTTGCCCAACAAACAAAAAAACCTGTTGAAGCCATTCCATTTGGGATAGATCTTGCTAAATATCTGCCAAGTACAATCTCACCTGAGTTCCCTTCCCTCTTTCATTTGGGATCAATGAACTGGATCCCAAACGAAGAAGGAATCGCCTGGTTTCTTGATAAAGTGTGGCCGATTATTACTATTCAGCACCCTGATCTCAATCTTTATCTGGCCGGAAGATGTATGCCTGAATGGTTAAGCAATTTGCAACTTAATAATGTAATTATTGAAGGCGAAGTTGATGACGCCCGGAAATTTATGCTTTCAAAAGCCATTTCAGTAGTACCCTTGTTATCTGGTAGCGGTATCCGGATCAAAATTATTGAAGCAATGGCACTTGGAAGGGCCGTTGTTTCTACCAGTCTTGGGGCTGAAGGAATCAGAGTTGAAAACGGAACAGAGATTCTGCTGGCTGATACTCCTGAAACTTTTGCATCAGCCATTGATGTTTTGGTAAGCAATGAAGTAAAAACTCTTGAGATAGGAAAATCTGCCCGGAAACGAATCGAGTCAGACTACGATAATATGATGATAACCAATCATTTCTGTAAATGGTTAATTGAAGGCTAGTTATCCAATCAAACATACGATCCGACTATCACAAGCGTTCATTCTGTCTGAAATCCTTTCACATTCACACATCATCCCTTTTTTTTTCATGTCAAATTCAAAATTTCAAATCACTTGTATTTTGTTTACATTTTGATTATTTTTACAGCTACATCAGTAGACGGTTCAAAAATAAATTATGTCATCATCTTTTTTATAAAACCATAGAATTCAATCAAAAATTAAATTGACAGAAACACTTAATTATTAACACATTAACCATTTAATTAAAAACATCTTTATGAAAAAATTATTCGCTATCCTTCTTGCTGCTGTTGCCATTTTCGGTTTCAGTCAGTGCGGTTCATCGAAAAAAGCTACCCCAAATGTAGCTGGAGAACAACTTATCGAAACGTATTGCTCAGGTCCGGACTTTCAGTCGAACAAAGACTTTTTCAGAGCCAATGCCATTTCTGAAAGCATGGATCAGCAGGTTTCAAGGCAGAAAGCGCTTACACAGGCTAGAACTTTGCTTGCTCAGCAGTTGCAGGTTACCTTGAAAAATGTAACAGATGCATACGTAAACTCAACTTCACACAATACTGTTGAAGATCTTGGTCAGCGTTACGAAGGTTTAACCCGTGAAGTTACAAACCAGAAACTTTCGGGAACCCGCACCATTTGCGAAAAAACAACCCGTACACAGGCTGGTAACTACAAAACTTATGTTGCCCTCGAATTATCAGGCGAAGAAGTTTTGGGTGCCATGAAAGCCAAAATCAGTGCTGACGAAAAACTGCGCATCGATTATGACTACGAAAAATTCAAAAAAACATTTGAAGACGAAATGGGAAAAATGGAATAGTCGTTTAACCCAATCAGCTTTCCCGGGCTGATCATGGTTGAACAGCAGGGCCGGAAAGTGGGGCAATCAAACAGTGTTTCATTTTCCGGCCTTTCTTTTCCTGACATTCCGCGGTCTGAAATATCATAATCTTATCAATACCTAATTTATTGAAGTTCATCACATGATGCAATTCTATACCAAGGCAAACATTCTGATCCTTTTCCTGATTATTGTCGCTTGTTCAACAAGCCGGATACCGGCACCAGAGCCTGTTGTCGATGATTCCGTGCCGGTCTCTAGCGTCATAACACCGCCGGTCATTAATACCGACAATTATTCAAACCGTTTTTATCTTCCGGTCTGGATCGGATTAAATACACATGAAATCTCTCCATCATGCAAAATTGTACTGGGTATTTCCGACCCATTCGTACATTCCGATACGGCCAATAATCAGGCGATACAGAGGGCTGTTCTCATTGCCTCGCTCTTATCAGAAAGTAAAATAAGTCATGTGAAAGAGCTTTACTCAAAAGCGCAGGATGATGGCAAATCATCGGGCGTTGACAGTAAGTTTACTCGCTTTCAGACTGTTAATACTTCATTGATATACAACAATTTACAATTCGAAATTCTGGATAGTTGCACAAGTCAGTTTGGTGAAAAAGTGATATTGATGCTCTATCATCCTGATTCAACACAATCGGTTAATGATCAATCACTTAGCGCATCGATTGATGTGATGCAGACCGAATACAGCCACAGAAGTCGTTATGAGGAAACAAAACTGTTTTTCTGTAAAGTTGCGAATGGCAATTCTGAATCAACATACCGTTTGTATAAAAACGATGAAACCTGTGATATTGAATCCACTTTTAATCAACAATCCGTGCCTTTTAAACCGGATATTTTCAAGTATTTACTCAGTCAAAAAAGTCAGGTTCCTGACAATCCACTGAAAACCAAGCTTTACTATGGTTTATGGAAAGCTTTTTTTGAATCACTCATTACACAGTACACTTTTCTTCCCGATTCATCCGGTTTGACGATGAAGTCATTAACGGATAATTATGGGGTACTGAATCAATCCATTGACCAGCAATCACAAACCACGACCATGCTTAGTGCAAGGCTGGACCGTCTTTATATCAGTGAAAATGAACTTACCCTCGAAATCGAAAAAACAATCCCATGAAAAAATCTATCTTCCTGCTTGCTGCATTGCTGGCAGCAAGTTTCACGATCGTGAAAGCTCAGACCTACGAGGAATATGTTAAGCAGCAGCAAAAACAAATGTCTGAATTTCAGCAAAAACAGGATGAAGGCATCAAGGCATTGCAAAAACAATTTGAAGCCTATGTCGAAAAACGAAACAAGGAATATGCTGATTTTCTGAAACAACGCTGGGAAAGTCTGGATGCAATGAAAGGAACTCCAAAGCCTGTTCAGCCTAAACCGCCCGTAATTACGAAATTTGATCCAGCAAAAAACAAGCCTGTTCTGGAAATTCCCAAAACAGATGTTATCAAACCAAAGACAGATACAGATCAAAAGATAAAGCCCCCTGTTGAGGAAAAACCTGTTGTTTCAGAAAAACCTGCAGTTCCTGAAAAAACGATTATTCCTGAGCGGGAGAAACCGAAAGAAATCAAGCCGGTAATCATCATCCAAAACAAAGGTATTTCGACTGCTGATGTCCCTATGCCACTGATCCCAAGAAGTTTAAGTATTCCTACAAATATTAAGGCCAGCAACAATACCTATGTCGACTTTTACGGATTGCGATTGGGTTTTGAAGTGGATGGACCATTCAGGCAGATAAAATTAAATAGTCCAAGCGAAACCGGTGTTTCAAACTGGTTCAAAAAGGCTGCAGAAACAGATTATCAGATTCTGACTACACAAATACTTGATTATAAGACCACTTACGGAATGAACGACTGGGGCACACTAATGCTTGCAAAAAAGGTCGGGGAGCAGGTCTATATGGGCGACAACGATAATAGTCGACTTTTTACCTGGTTTGTGATGCTCCAATCGGGATTTAATCTTCGTCCGGGAATCCAGGAAGATCATATTATCCTCTTGATGGCGGTGGCCAATGAGATGTACGAAGTACCGTTTACCTATGTAAATAACCAGAAATATTATATCCATCAGGGAAAACCCGGTGGACGACTGAAAGCTTTTCAGGGTGATTTCCCGGATGCCGAAAAACCACTTGATCTTAACATATATAAAACTCCTGTATTTGCCTCAAAACCAGCTATCAGAAATCTGAAATTCAGTTTTCAAGGTGACCCGGTTGAACTGAAACTTGCTTATGATCCGGGTTTGATTGCCTTCCTGAATGATTTTCCTCAGGCTGACATTCAGGTATATTTTGATGCAGCAGTTTCCGGATTCCTGAAAGAATCGGCCGAAGCAACATTGATGCCTTTTCTGACAAAGCTCGATGAACCCGGCAAAGTTAATTTTCTTTTGAGTTTTGTCCAGAATGCACTTCAGTATCAAACTGATGATCAGCAGTTTAAGAAAGAAAAATTTATGCTTCCTGACCAGTCAATCCATTATCCGGCTTGTGACTGTGAAGATCGCTCGGTGTTGTTTGCCTATCTCGTCAGATCGCTCGTTGGCATTGATGTCATCGGACTCGAATATCCGGGGCATATTGCGACCGCTGTCAAATTCAGCAAGGATCAAAAAGGTGATTTCCTGATGTTTAAGGGTGGAAAATATACCATGGCAGACCCTACTTATATCAATGCTCCATACGGGATGACCATGCCTGACTATGCATCCACGATGCCAAAAATGATTGCCATCAAGAACCAAAATCTGATCATCAACGGTGCCAACGATTTCTGGCTCGAAATGAACAAAATGGGGGCTTATCGTGGCAATAACCTGAACGATTTCCTGATTGATTCAAAAGGAAATTACTATCTGACAGGATATTTTACAGAAGGATTTAAGTATGGTTCTAAATCACTCACAGGAAAAAGCGGTAAAAGAACAAGTCTTCTGGCAAAGTTTGGTCCGGACAAAAACCTGATTTGGGTTTCGCAGGGAATTTCTACGGAAAACACCACCGGAATGGCCATTCAAATGGATACTGATGGATTCCCGGTTATCGCCGGAACTTATTCGGGCGATCTGGTGATGGAAGGAAAGAAAATCACCTCAGGTCAAACTAAAAATGATGTTTTTGTTGCCCGTTTCAATCCTGACGGAAAACTGCAATGGCTCGCCAAAGCCGGACTCGACACTGTTGACCAAAAACAGGCCCTTACCTATCTCACACAGTTTAACCAAAATGGCGAACGGATAAGAACCAGCGTGTTCAACGAAACAAATTCTAGTCTGAACGGCTTATATCTCAATGAAAACCAAGAACTTGTATTTGGAGGAAGTTTCCAGAACACAACCGGGCTTGGTGTAGCTACCCGATCATTTGCTGCCGGCAACTCGGTGAATTATGCTGAATTGCTTCAGACTGAAAACAGTAAACTGATCAGTAATAATTACGAAAAGTCAATTGCCGGACTATTTGCCGCCATCAAACTGATCAAAAACGACGGAATTCTTTTTCCGGGTAGCGCCGCACAGGAGGCCCTCGACAAGGCAAATCCAAGGTTTAAATCCACCTGTCCGAATGTCTACAGCAATATTGGTAAGATCAGCATGGTGAAGAATGCCGGAAATATCATCGAAATAAGGACCGCCAATGGTGAACCTGTCTATTTCGACAAACTGAAAGTTGAGGACAAAAGTCAGGTTAAAATCTCATCGCTTCCCAATGATAATGAGCAAATTGATATCATTTCAAAAGTGAAAGTCGGAAAGATGGTGGTCTGGTACAATCTGAATTATATCCGCCTCGACAAACAAACCGGTAATCTGATTTTTGATTACGACAGCGACCATACACAGGCAACATTAAATCTTAAAAAAGACATACTTGAATAATAATACTTATGAAAATCAAATCCTACACACGCATCTCACTCATCTTCTTTTTTTTCCTCCTAGTGTTCAATGTGGTCAATGCTCAGGTTGACAAGATGTTAGATATCATGGAAGATGAAATGACTCTTGAAGAAGAGGGTCTTACAACACTTCGTTTTTTTGATGCCCTAAGCGGTGATCCCGTTGAAGAAGCAATGATTTCGATTGGTGGAATAGGTGAATTTGCAACTGATGGCCTTGGCCGGGTACAATTTGAAACACCAGTCGAAGATGGAAAATATCCATTCAAATTCGAAAAAGAGGGCTATATAACAGCTACTTACATATTTGAACTCATAGTTGGAACCGTATTTTACAATCGCTATACTGTTTCTCCGGTGATCGATATGGGAACAATTCGTCTTGTTCTTGAATGGGACCGCAGGCCGGATGACCTTGATCTGCATTTGCAGAAAACAGGAGGTTATCACATATCTTACCGCAGCATGACAGCCAGCAACGACGGTATGGCCAGATTGGATCGTGATGCCATGAATGGTTACGGACCCGAAACTATCACTGTGAAAGATGTTGACGATAATGCCGAATATATTTGCTATGTGCATGATTTCTCCAACTCCGACTACCCAAGAAGCAAAGCACTTTCGAGAGCCAAAGCAAGAATACTGGTTTACGGAGAAGGCCAGCTGCTACAGGTTTTCCTCATTGATGAGGTTCAACGCGGCAACCAATGGATTGTTTTCAGATTGGTGAATGGACAGTTTATTACCGAAAACGATGTTATAAAAGTCAGATAAAACACTTTAATTCAAAGCCGTATGCAGCTATAAAACCACAACTGCATACGGCTTTTGTATTTACCGAAATTCTTGCTATATTTGATGATAACATTGACTGAAAGGTCAGAACATGAAATTATGAACGATTTGATTTATCAAATATCTGATTTTCAATCAGGTAATACCCCTTTCACACTTTGTATCCTGACAAATACCTCAGGATCAACACCCCGCAAAGCAGGGGCTAAAATGCTGGTATTTGGTGACGGAAAAGTTGTGGGAACCATTGGTGGCGGTGCGATTGAATTACAGGTGATCGCTGACGCAAAAGCAATTCTGGAATCCGGAAAACCACTCTCAAAAAAATACCAGCTCGAAAAAGACTTATCCATGCAATGTGGCGGTAGTTGTGAAGTATATTTTGAAGCATTTAATATTCAACCCGATCTGTTCATTTTCGGAGCTGGTCATGTCGGGCGAGAAGTTGGCCGCTACGCCTCCACTTTAGGTTTCAAAGTTCATTTTATCGATTTTCGGAAAGAACTTCTTGATAATCTTCCTTGCGAAAATCCGGTCATTATTCATAAGAATTTTTTGGAAGCAACTGAATATTTGATATTTAACAAAAGATCATACGTTGTAATCACCACACCAAGTCACGAATCGGACGAAGCATTGCTCAACTGTCTGGCTAAAAAAGAACTTGCTTATATCGGCTTAATTGCCAGCGAAAGAAAAGTAGCAAAATTCAAAAAGAATGCACTTGAAAAGGGAACTCTGTCTGAAGAGGAATTCAACAAAGTAAATATGCCGATCGGATTTCCATTCAAAGTTGAAACACCAGCTGAAATTGCCATCAGCATAGTTGCAAAACTCATAGATGTAAAAAACAGTCAATAGTCAGATATCCAAATAAATACGATTTATGGATCAGAATCAAAAAATCAATTTTTAGCAAGATGACTTCTCAACAAATACAATTCATCCTTGACAATGAACTTGTTACGATTGATTTTAAACGCGACGATATTCTTCCATCAACAACAGTTCTGAACTATCTTCGTTCACTTGACAACCATAAAGGTACAAAGGAAGGCTGTGCGGAAGGTGATTGCGGAGCATGTACTGTCGTTTTGGCTGAACTTGATTCCAACAACAAACTGATTTACAAAGCGGTTGATTCTTGTCTATTATTTCTGGCTACGATTCATGGTAAGCAATTGATAACAATTGAAAATCTGGCAAAGAAAACAAACGCCGGAATTCAGTTACACCCTGTCCAGCAAGCCATTGTGGACCAGCACGCCAGTCAATGCGGTTATTGCACACCCGGAATTTCGATGTCGGTGCTGGCATTGTACAAAACAAAAACACCTCCGAAACCAGAAAACATCCAAAGCGCTTTAGCAGGAAATCTTTGCCGTTGCACAGGCTACGGCTCCATTATTGATGCTGCGAAACAAGCTCTGGCAAATCCCAAATCAGATCAGTTTACGGAGAAAGAAGCCGAAGTAATTATACATCTTAAAAAGATTTCGGAACAAACAGATATAATTGAAATACATAACACTGAACAACAGTACTTTATACCAAAAACCCTTCAACAGGCTCTTTACATCCGTAATTCTTTTTCAGATGCTATCCTGGTAAACGGAGCAAGTGATCTGGCAGTCAGACAAAATAAAACCTTTGTTTTCGAAAAAGCATTTCTCGATCTATCACACATCACTGAATTAAAGAATATTAAACAAGAAAAACAGCATTATTCCTTAGGGGCAGGACTAAGTATTGAAGATTTTAAAACATTCATTCACAAGTATTTTCGTGAGTTTTCCCCGATCCTAGATCATTTCGCTTCCCTGCAAATCAGGCATCAGGCAAGTATTGGGGGGAATATTTGTACCGCCTCCCCAATTGGAGATTTGATTCCGGTTTTATCCGTATTACAGGCTGAAATTCAGATTCAATCTGAAAACAATAAACGATCGGTTCGGGTTGAAAACTTTATAAGCGGATACAGAAGTATCGACCTAAAATCCAATGAATTAGTAACAAATATCATCATACCGAGCCGCGACAAATCAATTTTATTTTTCGCCGAAAAAATTTCCACACGCCGGGATGTGGACATTTCAACACTGAGCATTTCAGCCAGTTTGAAATATAATTCTTCTGGAATAATTGATGACATCCAACTGATTTTTGGAGGACTTGCATCAACAGTAAAGCATGCTTTGCATGCAGAAAACTATTTGAGAGGCAAGATATTAAATATCAATGAGTTTGAAAAGGCCATGAATGAAATCGAAATTGATTTCAGCCCGATTTCTGATGCCCGCTCCACAACCTCCTATCGCCTGTCCGCTGCCCAAAACCTGCTGATTAAGGCCTATGATTCATTCCAGTCTCAAATCAATAAGATGGAACAAAATGGCAAAAACTGAATCTCCGCATGAAAGTGCAATCAGCCATACAACTGGAGAGGCACGCTATATTTCTGATTTTCAATCAATTTCAGGACAATTATGGGGTCAGGTTTTCATGAGCGAGATGGCCCATGCACGCATTTTGAGTTATGATCTGTCGGAAGCACTTAAAGTAAAAGGCGTTGTTGATATATTAGATTATACTCGAATTCCTGGGAAGAACCAGCTCAACCCGGTGATGCACGACGAAGTCTGTCTGGCAGAAGACGAAGTTAACTGTATCGGACAAGCTATTTTTCTTATCGCTGCTGTAGATAAAATATCTGCCATTCAAGCACTTAACAAAATTAAAATCGAATTCGAGGAACTTGAACCCATTCTGACCATTGAGGATGCGATCGCTAAGAGCTCATATCTGGCTCCAACCAGAAAGATTGAATCCGGCAAACCTGATGAAATTCTGGCAAGTTCTCCCTTTCAGATCAAAGGATCACTTACAACAGGGGCCCAGGAGCACTGGTATCTTGAAACACAATCTGCTTTTTGTATTCCGGGTGAAGACAACACCATGACCGTTTATGCCTCTTCACAGAACCCAACAGAAACGCAGGAAGTAGTTGCAGAAATGCTTGGTTGGCCTTCTAATAAGGTTGTTTGTGAAGTTCGCCGAATGGGTGGTGGATTTGGTGGAAAAGAGACGCAAGCGTCGCATATAGCTGCTTGGTCGGCATTACTGGCTCATACAACCGGCAGACCGGTAATGATGCAGCTTTCGCGTGATGAAGATCAGAAAATGACTGGAAAAAGACATCCGTTTCTGGCCAATTATGAAGCTGGCTTTGATGAGGAAGGCAAAATTCTGGCCTTTACAGTCGATCTTCACGGAAATGCAGGAATGAGTTTCGATCTGTCGATTCCGATTCTGGAACGTGCCATGTTTCATGCTGAGAACAGCTATTTTATTGAAAATATGCGTGTTACCGGAACGATGTGGAAAACAAACCTACCTTCGAATACAGCCTTCCGTGGATTCGGTGGACCTCAGGGAATTGCTGTCATTGAAAATGTGATCGACCGGATCGCTAGACAAATAGGAAAAGATCCGGCTGAAATTCGCCGATTCAATTTCTATGGAATTAATGACCGTAATCAGACTCCCTATGGACAGCTTGTTGAAAACAATAAACTTCCCATAATCTTTGATAAACTGGTTCGGTCATCCGATTATTACGAACGAAGAAAGAAAATCGATCAATACAATCAAAAGAATGAACGCTTCAAAAAAGGTATCGCATTAACGCCCGTTAAGTTTGGAATTTCGTTCACAACTGCATTTTTGAATCAGGCTGGCGCTTTAGTCGTGATCTACAAGGACGGTTCTGTGATACTCAACCATGGCGGAACTGAGATGGGACAAGGACTGCATACCAAAATCATCCGAATTGCCTCGCATGAACTGGGTATTTCAAAAGAAAAAATAATTATCAGCGCGACCAATACATCCAAAGTACCAAACACCTCACCAACAGCTGCTTCATCGGGTACTGACCTGAACGGAATGGCGGTTAAGAATGCCATCAAAATCATTCTCAACAGGCTTAAACCATTGGCTTTTGAGTATTTATCGAAACTCAATGCTGGAATAAAGCGACATGAAATTGTTTTCCAAAACAATCAGGTTTTCGCAAAGTCGTATCCGGAATGTTACATTTTATTCAGTGATCTTACGAAACTCGCTCATTCAAAACAAATTAGCCTGAGTTCAACGGGCTATTTCGGCACACCTGACATCTATTTCGATCGTAGTATCGGCAAGGGAAAACCATTCCATTATTATGCCTACGGAATGGCTGTTTCGGAAGTGGAAACAGATATTATGACCGGAATCAGTCGTGTACAAAGAGTTGATATTCTGCATGATGCAGGCCAATCTCTTCATCCTGAAATAGATAAAGGTCAGATCATGGGAGCATTTGTGCAGGGAATGGGATGGTGCACCACCGAAGTTATTCGTTACAATGACAAAGGAAAACTACTGAACGCTTCACCCGATACCTATAAAATACCGGTAATTGGTGATTTTCCATTGAGATACACCGCAAATCTGCTGAAAGGAAGTAAGAATTCCAAAGCAGTAATGGGAAGCAAAGCCATTGGCGAACCTCCTTTTATACTGGCTTTGTCCGTCTGGCTGGCGATCAAAGATTCTATTTCAGCAGTAAAAAATCATCGCTATGAACCGGAATTTTCTTTACCGGCCAGCAAAGAAGTTGTCCTTCAATCAATTAACAAGCTGAAACTACTTCTTTGATTTGTTCACAACTTTGACAAAGTAGTAGATCGTAAAAAAAGTGATTACCGAATAGGTGATAACCATCATTAAAAGGGCAGAAGTTTTCATTTTGCGTAATTTTTACGGTAAGCTTTATAAACGATCAAACATAATCCAACATAGAGAAGAACCAAAAAGATTCGCGAACCATTGACAAACATAAGCGTTTTATTCAGTTCATGAATAACATTCGGATCAGTAGCAGCAGCTAATTTTGCGTGGATATCCTTGTTAATGATTTTCTCCCAGATTGCTGGCAAACTCCCTACAAAGACGACCCCAAGAAAAATAGGCGTTACATATTTGATGATGTATTTAAAAATCAATGGAAGGCTAATATCAGCCCCTCGTTTGATTTCTAACCAGCCCTTGTCCATGCCAAAAACCCATGCAAAAAGGATGATTTCAAACAAAGCAAGTACGACAAGAGAAAATGTTCCCGCCCAAAAATCAAATTCATCAAACACACCATATTTATAGAATACTACTGTAGGAAAGCCAAATACAAAAATCAACAAACCAAAAAACCAGGCTGATGATTTACGTTTCCAGTTAAACTCATCCATAAAGAACCCCATTACAGGCGTTCCCATTGCTAAAGAAGAAGTAATCCCTGCAAAAAACAGCAATCCAAACCAGAAAACACCTGCAAAAGATGCCATTATGGGTCCCCATTGTTCAAACAAGAAAGGTAAAGTCTTGAATCCCAATCCAAGTCCACCCTGTTTGGTCAGCTCAATCACCTGATCAATACCCAGATAACCGACCGAGATCGGAATCAGGATCGCACTTCCGAGCACAACCTCTACGAATTCATTCATCCAGCCGGCGCTCATTCCATTCAATGCAACATCATCATTTTTAGCAACATAGGATGCATAACAATGTATGGAACCCATTCCTAAAGAAAGCGTAAAAAATATTTGTCCGGCAGCAGCAAGCCAGACTTTGGCACTCCAGATCGAAGAAAAATCGGGTGTCCAAAGAAAATTCATTCCGACTGATCCATCAAAAACAGCCCCTTCATGGCCTGCTCTTATCATAAATGCCTTGATAGCCAGGAATATGCCAAACAAAATGAGAAGCGGCATTCCAATTTTAGCCACTTTTTCGACACCACCATCCAATCCCATCGAAAGGATATAGGTATTCATCAGCAAACAAAGAATCCATACGAAAATTGGAACTGTGTGTTGTTGAAGATTAACATAACTATCAAAATAAGTCGCAATTTCCCCACTACTCATATGCTGAAACGTACGGGCAACACTATGATACACCCATGTCAGCGTCCAGCTTTCAAGATAACAATAATATGCCGCAACAGCAATATTTGTAAATAATCCAAAAACTCCTACATACTTCCAGATTGTTCTTTTATCCATTCTGTAAAACTGGAAAGGCGTTGCATGATGACCAAAAGCTCCGCCAAAACGCCCCATACTCCATTCAACCAGCAATAATGGAATACCCATCAGCAGAAAACTCACCAGATATGGAATAATAAACGATCCTCCGCCATTCTGTATGGCCTGAACCGGAAAACGTAGAAAATTACCAAGTCCGACAGCATTTCCCGCCATGGCAAACACCAGTCCAACCCTTGATCCCCATTGCTCTTTATTCATAATGAAAATGTTAATTGAGGTATTAAAGATAAAATTCATCTCATTTCGCCCGACAAAGGATTTTATATTTTTTGACAAAATGCCAATAAATGAGTTTCCATTTTATATATCTAATTGACATTTATATCTTTAGCTTACTATCAACAATTTTTCTCTATGATAAAAAATTAAAGTCAAAAGAAATTTTGTCAACTTTGCCGATAAAATATCCCTCAATGAATCGAAGAACTCTCATTCTCTTTCTGTTCGGAATAATCCTGATTTCCAGATACAGTACAGCCCAGCAATGGGAAGCCGTTAATTCTCAAACAAATTTCATTCTATACGGAATGCATTTTCCTCCCGGGCAAAACGATGTCGGATATGCAGTCGGAATGCAATATACGTATGATGCTCCTGGAGTTATTGTCAAAACAAGCAATGGTGGACTGAATTGGAGCCAGATTTATCCAACAATGGGCGAAATTGATGGTATGGAAGCTGTGTGTTTCATTACACCTGACAAGGGATTTGCTGCCGGTTGGAACAATTACTTTATCAAAACAACAAATGGCGGAGAAAGCTGGAACCCGATCTCAGTAGGTTCTGATGTCTGGTATTATGTTGATATTGAGTTTTGGGACGAAAACAATGGTGTTGCCACCGGTGTCATGAATTCGGGTGGATCCAAAGTCTTTATCACCAATAACGGTGGTTTTTCCTGGACTGTGGGAGGAACTCTCCCCTATTCAGTTCTTGATATTTGTTACGCAGATGCAAATACCCTTTATGCAGTGGGAACAGGAAACATCATTTCCAAATCAGTAAATGGAGGACAATCATTTTCAAATATTTACCAATCCACAGGCATCACCATGGGTGTTGATTTTGCCAATACAAACTTCGGAGTTGTTGGTGGTGAAGATGGCAAAATTTTGACAACCAATGATGGTGGAGCAAGCTGGAGCAGTTATTCGACCGGTTATCATAGCTTTTATGCAGTTCATGTTTTCGATAAAGACAGTGCCTATGTTGGTGGTACTGATGTTGATATATACAAAACCACCAATGCCGGAGCAAGTTGGGTACTCGACTATAATGGTCCCGGTGCATCGAGTATGTATAACTTCTCATTTACGGAAAATAATACTGGATTTTGCTCCGGATCTCAGGGGACCATGCTGCGAAGAAATGCCCCGATAGCAACCAATTTTGTTGCAGACAAAACAGAAATCTGTACAGCAAATCAGGTTCAGTTTACTGATTTATCTGTCGGGGCAAGTTCATGGGACTGGACTTTCGAAGGTGGAATTCCAGAAACGTCCAATGAACAAAATCCAATTGTAACATATTACAATTCTGGTAATTACGATGTAACACTTACCGCCTCAAATTCAGAACAAACACAATCACATAGTGTGGGTGACTATATTCAGGTATTCGATCAACCCCAACCTTTGATCACTGGCCTTGAAAATCCATGCGTTAATACAGTCGAGATTTACATGACGCAAATGCACCCAGGATCAAGCTATGAATGGGAAGTATCAGGAGGCAGCATTGAATCCGGACAAGGTTCTGGTTCCATCACTGTTCATTGGTCAGCGGAAGCCATTGAAATGGCTTATGTGATGGTGAATGAGATTGTCGGATCGGATTGTTTTGGGAGTGATACACTTGAGGTAAGTGTGGAAATATGCGAAGGAATACATCAATTCGATCAGTTACATTGCAGGATTTCCCCAAATCCTGTTAGAAATATTCTAAGTGTATCATTATCCGAAACCTCTGCGAATGGAATTAATTATACCATCTTAAGCAATGACGGAAGAGTTGTTCTGACCGGTAAAAACCTTATGCTTAATGAAAAGAAATCCATTGAAATTGATGTAAACAATTTAATTCCTGGTATTTACATACTTTCAATCAACAATTCAGATTCAGAAATATTCAAAACACGCTTTGTGAAGGTGGAATAAAAAAAGCCGGTAAAGTACTTTACCGGCTTTTTATTATTTCTAACTCAAAATCTAAACATCGATTTTGGCATATTTTGCATTGGCTTCGATAAACTCGCGACGTGGCGGAACTTCATCGCCCATTAGCATCGAGAAAACGTGATCGGCTTCAACACCATTTTCAATGGTTACCTGTCGCAAAGTCCTGAATTGTGGATTCATAGTGGTGCTCCAAAGCTGTTCGGCGTTCATTTCTCCCAGACCTTTGTAGCGCTGGATATGAATTCCTTTTTCGGTACCGTCATTTGACCATTCGCGGGTAAGTGCTTCGCGTTCTTCCTCATTCCAGCAATATCTTTCCTGTTTTCCTTTTCGAAGGAGATACAGCGGTGGTGTGGCGATATAAATATATCCTCGTTCGATTAATTCGGTCATATAACGGAAGAAGAATGTCATGATAAGCGTGGCGATATGGCTACCGTCGATGTCAGCATCGGTCATGATGATGATTTTGTGATAGCGTAACTTCTCAATATTCAAGGCTTTGCTATCTTCATCTGTACCGATATTCACACCAAGAGCAGTAAACATATTCTTGATTTCCTCACTGTCGAAGATCTTATGCGGCATGGCTTTTTCCACATTCAGGATTTTACCTCTGAGTGGTAAAATCGCCTGAAAACGGCGGTCGCGACCCTGTTTGGCTGTTCCACCGGCCGAGTCACCTTCCACAAGGTAAATCTCGCATTGTGCGGGATCGCGTTCACTGCAATCTGATAATTTACCGGGCAATCCTGATCCTGTAAGAACGCTCTTGCGCTGCACCAGTTCACGTGCTTTGCGTGCAGCATGACGGGCAGTAGCGGCCAGAATTACTTTGTTTACGATGGTTCGTGCTTCTTTGGGATTTTCTTCGAGAAAATTTGAAAGATGCTCACTAACGATCTGGTCAACAATCCCCATTACATCGTTGTTTCCGAGTTTGGTTTTTGTTTGTCCTTCAAACTGTGGTTCAGGTACTTTCACGGAAATGATGGCGGTCAATCCTTCACGGAAATCGTCGCCATTGATATCAAATTTCAGTTTTGAAAGTAATCCTGTTTTATCTGCGTAATTTTTTAATGTACGTGTAAGCCCTCTTCTGAAACCAGCCAGATGGGTTCCACCTTCATGCGTATTGATGTTATTTACGTATGAATGCAGGTTTTCTGAGAAGGAAGTATTGTATTGCATCGAAATTTCGACCGGAACATCGTTGCGTTCGCCTTCGATACTGATCGGGAATGGAATAAGTTTTTCGCGGCTTTCATCAAGATAATGGATAAAATCGGGCAAACCCAATTCTGAATGAAACACTTCTGATTTAAACTCTCCTGAATCAGTTCTTTCTCTTTCGTCAGTAAGCGTAATCGTTATTTTCCGGTTCAGATAAGCCAATTCACGCATACGTGATGCGAGAATGCTATAATCGTAATCCGTGGTAATAAAGATCGAATTATCGGGTTTGAACGTGATTTTAGTGCCATTTTTATCCGAAGTTCCTACTTCTTTAACACTATACATCGGTTTACCGCACTCATATTCCTGAATAAAACTTTTTCCATCGCGAAAAACTTCGGCTTTCAGATGAATCGAAAGGGCATTTACGCAACTCACACCGACTCCGTGTAAACCTCCGGAAACTTTATAGGATCCTTTATCAAATTTACCTCCGGCATGCAAAACGGTCATAACAACCTCGAGGGCTGAACGATTTTCCTTTTCATGCAGACCAGTAGGGATACCTCGGCCATTATCTTCAACACTGATCGAATTGTCGGGGCGAATGAAAATATCAATTTTGTTACAATATCCACCCATGGCTTCGTCGATGGAATTATCAACTACCTCGTAAACAAGGTGGTGTAATCCACGAACATTCACGTCGCCGATATACATGGCAGGCCGTTTACGCACAGCCTCGAGGCCTTCCAGCACCTGAATATTGTCGGCAGTATATAAATTTGATGCAATCTCTCTTTTTTCTTCTTCTGTCATGGTCTTCCTAAATAAGCTAATTATTTCTGTGCAAAAGTACAAAAAATAGCATTACAAAAAAGCGCAAAATGCAGGCAAAGTGGCTTGTTATCAACAGGATATTAAAAAGTTCAGATAACTGATTTTCAGTTAGAACCTCATCTTAATTCCACCAAATAACTCAACTCCGTGTACGGGATAGTTATAAAAGCGGTCATATTGCCAATTGAGCAGGTTGTTTATTTCAGCAAAAACAACAAACGATTCATTTATTTTCAGATCAGCACCTGCATTCAGATCGACATAACCGTTCAGGGTGTGGTTTTTCAGGATTCCGTATTCATAAGTTGCCGCTGTTCGTTGACCTACATAATAAACCGTAGTGTTAAATGACAAAGAATTGTTCAAAGCATAGGTTCCGGAAAGCGTCAAAGTATGTGACGGTTTGTAGTAAGCATAACTTAAATGACTGGTACTGTATTGATTATAAACATATAAAGCATGTATATCCACACCAAATGGTAAACGGACAGCCGCTTCAGCATTCAAACTAAATAATGAAGCATCATCATATAAGAGTGTGAACTGGTTGTTGAAAGATGCTGTTGTATCCGAGACAAAAAAGGCAGCATTATGCATATCACGATACCTTACACCCACATGAATATCAAGTGATTTCAGAGCAAATACTTTTACTCCACCACTGAAATCCAGTTTGTTATGTTGCCAATGAAGCGGCAAAACCGGACTTACAAATGGATTTTCCTCTACAAGAGACTGATAATCAATCTTCCGGGAAGAACCTTCGAGTGAAGCGTAAAACTTCAGTTTTTTGTCAAATACAAAAAGTCCGCCAGTTACTGCAGGGTAAAGATGAACTTCGGACCGCACATCAGAATGCAATATAAGATTGGCACCAACTGACAAGAGATAAAAATCACCTGCCAGCCGAAAAGACGGATTCAGACTTATCTGAAAATTATTCTTGGATCGAACGGAATCAGTATTGAAAAAAGTCTGAATATCTGCATTCAGCAAGAGTGTCTGCTGATCGTCAGTCGATAACCAATCAAGCGGGTTTTCCACTTTCCCCGAGAGGCTGGCTTTGTGTTCCTTCGATCCAAATTTGGCGCTAAACATGCTGTAAGCAGCAGTAGCTTCGTAGGGCCGATTGTTGCCTTTTCCTTCAAGACTCCGTAAGGATGTTTCAAATCCGAAAGTTTGGTAATTTTGTTTAATTGACTCAACATCAGCATATAAACCAAAGAAATTATCAGGATTAAAGCCATAATAGTGATTCATTTGCTGCTTATAATACACTTTCGATTCACTGATATAAGTCTTTGTGTTACGATCTAACGAAGCCGAGAATTCGGTATTCATCATCGATGAAGGAGCGAAATCAGGCATATTCAACCAGGAAGAAAAATGGCTGATTCCCAATCCAAATCTGGTCTTTTTCGACAATAGGCTGTTGTGCCTGAAAACAAAAAGTGGTGAAATACGACTTCCGATTCCTGCTTTCAGAAAACTGCTATAGCCATTTTTGGTATCGTCCGTTTTTAAACTTAGGGGCGTAATCAGTTCAAGCTCAATATTACTTGCAAGCACCGTATCCGTCTGATTAAGTGTTATTTCGCCCAAAGAAAATTCAGAAGTTTCCACTTCTGGATTGATATTTATTTTCGAGAATTCAGCAAGAACCGGTCGGTAAGAACCAATAATAGATACGTGTTCCTGATGATTTTGTGCAATCATCGTATTTGGAAATAATCCGATGAAAAAAGCAAGCAAAACAATCATGAAACCGGAAAGACTAAATCTTTGGATACAATTCCGCCCCGGGACTAACTGATACATATTGAATGATAGGTTCTTCATGTTTATTCCGGTTGTTTCAAGGACTTAAGTTTGTCAGAAGCAATTTTGCGTAAATCTTCACCCTGATAATTATCAACAATGCTTTTCAGTGTTTCACGCGCCTGAAAAACATTGTCTTCTTTCACATACACATCAGCCAGCAAAATGAAGGCTTTAGCCACCCAGTAATCATAAGATGAGAATCTCTCTGAAATATTGAATATCAATTTCTTAGACTCAGAAAATTGTCCGTTTTCAAAGAAAATAGAAGCAATCAAAAAATTCGCTTCCGCACCAAAACGGCCCCGGTCATTTTCAGCAACCGTCAGAAGTTCTTTTTTTGCCTCGTTGAATTTTTGTTGTTCATAATAGCATTTCCCGGCAATATAATGCGCCTGAAGCGATTGATCAGGGCTTATTCCGGATGAATTGAGCAAAAGTGCGGAAGATTCAATTGCATTGCTGTAATCGCCCGTAAAATAACTGCTTTTCATACTTCCTTCAAGTGCTTCTAGCTTCACTTTAGGTAAATCAGCAATCAGTTGTAATCTTTTGTAATAAGTGCCTGCATCTGCATATTTTTCCTGATCATAAAAAGCACGTGCTGCAAGCAGAAGCATCTCATCTGTAAACTCATTATCCTGAAAATCAATAACATATTTGATATTTTGCCAGGCCGTATCAAAAGCATTATCGCGAAGCAGACATTTTGCCAGATAATAATTGGCTTTCAGCAAATAGGAACCATTGCTGTACTCGGCAATATAGGAACTTAATGCCTTATTCGCCTCAGCAAAACTGGATTCCTGATACAATCGTTCGGCTACTACAAAGGAAAGTGAATCCTTCTCACTGACAGTCTCCTGCTGTAATCCGCCCTTATTTACATAAGCGAAATATTCATTCAACTTATTCATTTCCATATATATACTTCGCAATATATTCAATGCTTCGCGTGAATCGTCGGAGGAAGGATAATTTTCAACTACTTTCTTTAATACAGCAATCGCTTGCTCATTCTGGTCATTGTTATAATACAACATTCCGGTTTTCAACAAGGCCTCACGTGTGTATTTCGAACGTGGCCGCTCGGTAATAAGTTTGTTGAAATTGGCAATTGCCGCACGTTTATCATCTAAAATCAGATTGGTTGAGGCCAGATCATAGAGTGCCTGATCGTAATACACTGATTTTGGGTAATTTTTAATGAGTTGATCCAACGAAACAGTCTTTTCACGATAGTTTTTTAAAGCACCCAGACATTGAGCCTGCTGAAAAAATGCATAGTCGGCATCTTGTTTCCGGGATGAAGCAACTTCATCGTAATATTTCTTTGCCTGCTCATAATTCCGACTGATAAAATTACAATCTGCGAGCCTGAGTTTTGCATCTGAAATCACCTTTTGGTCCTTCGGATAACCATTCTGAATCAATTGTTTAAAAGATGGCTGAGCAGCGCTATAGTCTTTCAGATTAAAAAAGCTATATCCCAGACCATACAAGGCCAATGGATAAACATCCAGTTTGGCAGCATCACGTAAGCCAATGAAAGTGGTATATTGTTTCTTCGATTCGGCATAATTTTTCATTCTAAAACTGCATTCTGCCTGCCAGAAACGTGCTTTGGCGATCGATAACGCATCACCTTTTGCGGCAATTATCTTCGAAAACTGGGTAGAAGCAGCCTGAAAATCACTCTTTGAGAACAGTTCAGCAGCATACGAAAATGTCAGTTTCTCATAAATGGACTGATATTCTCCTTTGCGGTTTTTCATGTTTTCGAGCGAATTGAGCGCAGCATTATAATCGCGTAAGTGCAAAAACAATCTCACCCTGAATTCACTGGCCTCTTCAGTCCTTGAACCGCCTTTAGCAATATAATTATCAAGCAGCTGCAAAGATTCGTTATATGGTCCCGGAGGAGATGCCAGACTTAATTTTACATAATTGAAAAGCGCATCTTCGCTCAGTTTTTCATCAAAAGTGGCTTTATGGGCTGCCAGAAAAGCGTTTTTGGCAAAATCCGACTGTTTTGTTTCGCTATAGCACAAACCAAGATAATAATAGGCATTCTGCGTCAGGGCATCATCTTCCTGTACTACTTTTTGAAAATGACTGATCGATTCACTGAATTTTCCCGTTTTAAACTGACAAATTGCATATTGGTATTGGTCCTGACGGCCCATGAAACGTGAGCCTCCTTTTTCGCTCTGAGCATAAAATTCCAGTGCTTTGGCATAATCCTTTTGCCGGTACCATGCATCGGCCATCATACGGGCAACTTCGGCTTTGCGGCGTGGCTCCACTTGTTGTAAAACATCCTCACCCACCGATAAAACCTGATCGTATTCTCCCTCCCGATAATGTATCTGCATGATATAGAGCGGAATAGCTTTAGAAAACTGTTTCTCATTCTGAATTTTTGAAAATCCATCCAGTGCCTTATCCAAATCATTATTCAGGTAATAGAGATGTGAGCGATAATAGATTGCGTTGGTCTGATAAGGATTTACTGTATCTGCAGGAATATTGAAATTCGAAACAGCGGTATCATTGTTTCCGTCCTGCATCTGGCAATAGGCCAGTTTATAGGCAAATTCAAATTGATCTTGTCTATTGAGATCACTGATATTCAGTTCATTAAATGCCTTTTCGGCCTCTTCGAATTCATTGCGGGCAAACAAGGATTTTGCTGTATGAAATTTCATTTGAGGAACCCATCTGCTCGCAGGCCATTTCTCGTTAAAACGCTTTACCATCCCAGCAGCATCGCTGTGATTCAGATACATGGCACTGGCAGTTTCATAATATGCTGCATCCACATAATGCTCTGATTCAGTGTCTTTCAGTTGAGCGCGATACGCAGCAAAACCCTGTCGGGCAGCTTCGTATTGCTGCATTTCGAAAAATTGTAAGGATTGCCGGTATAAAGTCTCCGGCGGGTAAAACTGGCTGCTTTGCTGCGCATAGAGACTCAGTGAAAAAATCACTAAAACACTACATATCAACCATTTATATAGATTCAACTTTTGCATTCCAATGATCAGATTAAGTGATGCGAAGTTACTCATTCGGTGTCTTCCAGAAAGGATTTTGTTTAATTTCAATCGCAAATCAAAAACGACAATGCTTTGTTTTTATTGCCGCTTGCTTATTTCGGAATTCTGATTTCAGGATAAAAAAAGTCCGCAGATGACTGCGGACTTTCAAAAAAGCATGATAAGCGGGATTCTGTTATCGCCGAAGCGATGGCTGTCATTTATCTTGTTTGACGGTTGCCCGGCAACTCCAGCAGCCTACCCACCCGGCTCAGACGAGCAGCCCTTCAGGGCACCCAAAGGTGTCCATCACCGGTATATTTGGCCTTGCAGCCCGTAAGGTTTACCCCTGCCTGATGTCGCCACCCTGCAGCGTGAGCTCTTACCTCACATTTTCACCCTTACCCCGAGTGGTCATATTGACCAGAAGTGGCGGTTATTTTCTGCGGCACTCTCTGTAACTAATCTGTCGCCGGATTAGTCCCTTCCAGTTAGGAAGTACGGTGCTCTGCGCTGTCCCGACTTTCCTCGTAATCCTTTCGGATTCCGCGACAGCCCATGCATTCGGATACAAATGTAAGCCGAAATCCCCGATATTGGTCTTTTATCTACTTTTGCCGGAATTTATACACTTTGATGAAAGACCTCACCCAAGGGAAGGAAGGGAAAATAATCCTCCAATTTACGATTCCCATGCTGATCGGAAACGTATTTCAGCAATTGTACAATGTTGTCGACAGCATCATCGTAGGTCGTTATCTGGGTAATGAGGCGCTGGCAGCCGTTGGAGCCAGTTTTCCGCTTATTTTCTCCCTTATCGCATTGATAATCGGGATTTCAACAGGCGTAACAATCATTATTTCACAGCATTACGGAGCAAAAAACCTTGATCAAGTAAGGAAAGCCATCGAAACGATGTACTTATTTCTTTTTTACACATCCATATTCATCACCTTGGTGGGTGTTTTTACAAGTAAATATATTTTCACCCTGATAGATCTTCCCGCTGACGTCATTCCACAAGCTGTTGTTTTCTTTAATCTATATTCTTCGGGATTCATTTTCTTTTTCGGATTTCAGGGAACCAGCGCAATCCTGCGCGGATTGGGCGATTCAAAAACACCTCTTTATTTTTTGGTTGTTTCCGTCCTGGTTAATATTATTCTCGATTTCATGTTTATCGTCTGGTTCGGATGGGGAATCGAATCTGTAGCGATTGCAACGGTTATTTCTCAGGCAGGTGCATTCATCACCATCATCTGGCATTTACACCGCACACAACCGCTTCTGAAATTCAACCTTTTTCAGATGAAATTCGACTACCCGATTTTTAAGAAAAGCATGAAGATCGGAATTCCTACCGGCCTGCAGCAAACCTTTGTAGCTGTAGGGATGCTTGCATTATACAAAGTGGTGAATGAATTCGGGACAACCGTAATTGCTGCATATTCTGTTGCAATGCGTATCGATTCATTTGCTGCTCTGCCTGCGATGAATTTCTCGGCAGCACTTTCATCCTTTGTCGGACAAAATATCGGTGCCAATCGTCAGGACCGGGTGAAACAGGGATTGATGGCAACCATGCGGATGACAGCGATTATTTCGATTTCGGTTACAATTATTACCTGGCTGTTTGCTGATCAGATCATGATGATGTTTACCAAAGACATGGCTGTGGTGGAAGCTGGAAAAGATTATCTATTGATTGTCAGCACTTTTTATATTCTCTTCTCGACAATGTTTGTGTATAACGGCATACTTCGCGGAGCCGGTGATACAGTAATTCCCATGTTTATTACTTTGTTTGCACTTTGGGTAATTCGCATCCCTGTTTCCTTTTTTCTCGCCCATTTATACGGACCCGTTGGCATCTGGTGGGGAATTCCGATAGCATGGGCAATCGGAGCTGTCTTCTCCTATATTTATTATAAACTTGGGAAATGGAAGACCAAAAGTGTGGTGAAAATACCGGTTTAATGCCGCTAACACAGGATTTCCTGCCTGAAACTGATTAAAAAACAGACCGTGTAATGAAAAAATTACATTTGTCTTCTTGAACTTAATAACTCACATATGTATCGGAAAATTTTAATCCCAGCTATGACCCTTGTTTTATTTTCTACCACTTTTGGCCAGAAAGCTTCGCTTCAATATCCTGAAGCCAGAAAAGATACCGTTACAGATTCCTATTTTGGAACCGTAGTTGCGGATCCCTACCGCTGGCTCGAAGATGATAATTCAGCAGAGACAGCCGAATGGGTGAAAGCCCAGAACACAATCACTGAAAAATATCTGGAAACAATTCCTTTTCGCAATGACTTGAAAACCAGATTAGAAAAAATATGGAATTACCCAAAACTTGGTGTTCCATTCAAAAAAGGAGACCGGTATTTTTACTTTAAAAATGATGGTCTTCAAAACCAGAGCGTTTTGTATATACAGCAGAATCTTGACGCCAAAGCAGAATTGCTTCTCGATCCAAACACCCTGTCTGCCGACGGAACAGTTGCCTTGAGTGATATCAGCATTTCGAACGATGGGAAATATATGGGCTATACCATATCAAGAGGAGGCAGTGACTGGAACGAGATTTATGTAATGAATATTGAATCGCGTAAAATACTGGATGACAAAATCTTATGGGTGAAATTCTCAGGTATATCCTGGTATCAGAATGGCTTCTATTACAGCGCTTATGATGCTCCGGCCGAAGGTCAGGCACTTTCAGGAAGCAATCAGTTTCATAAGGTTTTTTACCATAAACTGGGAAACAAACAAACCGAAGATCAGCTCATTTTCGAAGACAAGGAACATCCGCTTCGTAACTTTGGTGCCTATCTTACTGAAGACGAGCAGTTTCTGCTCATCAGTGAATCAGAATCAACAAGTGGAAATGCACTTTATATGAAGAAAACTTCTGAAATGGAAAAACCATTCCTGAAAATTGCAGAAGGCTTTGAATATGAATATGGCGTGATTGATCATCTTGGAGAGAAATTACTGGTGCAGACCAACGATGAAGCTCCGCTGCGTAAACTTGTTCTGATCGACCCAAAAAATCCCGAAAAACAGAACTGGCAAACCATTCTTCCTGAATCGGAAAATGTGCTTGAATCGGTTTCACTGGTTGGGGACCGTATCTATGCCGAATACCTGAAAGATGCCAATACAAAGGCTTATTTCTTTGATTATCAAGGAAAACTGATTAAAGAATTACAATTACCAACACTCGGAACAGTAGCAGGATTCAGTGGTGAAAAAGATGATTTTACGGCATTTTATGGCTTCACATCCTTTACTTTCCCGACCACCATTTACCGCTACGATCTGAAAACGGACAAATCAAGTGTTTATTCGGCGAGCGGTGTTGATTTCAATCCGGATAACTTTGTTACCGAACAGCTTTTCTTTACAAGCAAGGATGGAACAAAGATTCCGATGTTCATCGTACATAAAAAAGGGATCAAAATGGATGGAAATAATCCATTGCTACTTTACGGTTATGGTGGTTTTAATGTGAGTCTGACACCTTCATTCGGAATTTCAAGGATTCCATTTATTGAACAAGGGGGTATTTATGTGACTGTAAATTTGCGTGGTGGCGGTGAATACGGAGAAGAATGGCATCAGGCAGGAACGAAACTGAATAAACAGAATGTCTTTGATGATTTTATTGGAGCCGCTGAATATCTGATTCGGGAAAAATACACACAGCCGTCAAAACTTGCTATTCTGGGCGGATCAAACGGTGGCTTGCTGGTCGGTGCCTGTATGGCGCAGCGTCCTGAACTTTTCAAATTGGCCATACCGATCGTTGGTGTAATGGATATGCTACGTTATCAGAATTTTACCATCGGTTGGGCCTGGGCAGGAGATTATGGTCGCAGCGATGACAACGAAGAAATGTTTAAATACTTGTTTGGCTATTCACCCTTGCACAATCTGAAAAAAGGAGTTGAATATCCTGCAACACTGGCAATTACAGCCGATCATGACGACCGCGTTGTTCCTGCCCACACTTTCAAATTTATGGCCGAATTGCAATCAAAACATCAGGGAAATCATCCTGTCATCGTAAGGATTGAGACAAAAGCCGGTCATGGTGCAGGAAAACCTACCGCCAAGCAGATTGAAGAAACAACGGATATGTACAGTTTCATTATGTTCAATTTGGGAATGCATCCTAAATTCTGATCTTCAGATAATTATATAAAAAAAGCTTGCTGGCAGATAAACCGGCAAGCTTTTTTTTATTCATTTTTTCTCAGGCTTATGCGCTTTTTATGGCAGAAACAAACCTGTTTTTCCCATGAAAGTCCTTCAGAACCTCTATTTCGGAAAAGCGGAAACTTTCCAAGAGTATTTTCAGGTCATCTCCATACATTTCATTGATTTCCAACATCATATATCCCCCTGATTTCAATCTTTTCTGTGCGAATAAAGCAATTTGCCGATAGAAAAGCAAAGGATCAACATCCGGAACAAATAATGCCAGATGTGGTTCATAATTCAGAACATTGGGCAGCATCAAACTTTTCTCTTTTTCCGTAACGTAAGGCGGATTGCTGACCATCAGATCGAAAACAGGAAGTTCTTCAGTATCAATTATGTCGAGCAGGTTAAATTCAAAAAAATTCACCTCCGTCTCATTCAGTTGCGCATTGGACGCAGCCAATTCGAGTGCTGAAAATGAAACATCACAGGCAAATACCTCACAATATGGAAGTTGCTTTGCCAGACTTATGGCAATACATCCTGAACCAGTTCCTATATCAAGGATCCTTTTAACAGATTGATTGTTAGAAACATAATCAACAATCATCTGAACCATCTGCTCCGTTTCAGGACGCGGAATCAGAACATCTGAATTAAGTTGAAACCTGCATCCAGAAAACTCGCTTTCACCGGTAATATACTGAACCGGTTTATTTTTGCTTAATTCCTTTACCGCAAAATGAATCGTCAACATCTCCGATTCAGTAATCCGTAATTCAGGATTTCTGGCAAGTTTCATCCGGTCAACGCCAAAAAAATGCTCGGTAAGAATCCAGATCAATTGGCTGGCTTCTTCTTTTCCATAGATAGGTATGATCTTTTCAGTGTAATGATTTACAATGTCTTTGATCAGGTTTGTAGGCACTTTCATACTGCAAAGATGCGAAATTGAACCGAAATGAAGCATTTGAGTGAGACATTGAAAATCAGTTCAAGACTCAGGAGAAGAATTCAGGACAGAAATCCTTCCCGAATTCTTACATTTGTCAACTGAAATACAATATTTTGTCACAGACATTTCCGAAATCCGATCGTTTATCGGGCATAAAATCGATTGAATCTTTGTTTCATCAAGGTGTGAACGGATTTGTTCATCCTTTTAAAACAATTATTCATCACCACGAAGAACCTGTAAAAAGCCATCTTCGTTTGTTGATTTCTGTTCCAAAACGCAATTTCAAGAAAGCTGTTCATCGTAACCGTGTCAAACGCCTGATCAGAGAGGCCTGGCGAAGAAACAAAGCAGAATTTCAGAAAACACTCACTGACAACAATATATATGTGGATTTGGCACTGATTTATACAGCCCGCACAATTCCGGATTATAAAGAACTGGAGCCCAAAATAATTCTAATTTTACAGCGTTTAACAAAGAAAAATGAAGTTCATAACACAACTTCCGGCTAACATCCTGATTCTGATTGTTCGTATCTATCAATACACGCTGTCGCCCTTTATTGGCCGTTCCTGTCGCTACACCCCGACCTGTTCGCAATACAGCATCGAGGCATTGAAAAGACACGGAGCTTTGAAAGGTGGCTGGATGGGTTTGAAACGAATTGCTTCGTGCAATCCCTGGGGTGGAAGTGGCTATGATCCTGTTCCTTAACTTAAATTGACCTGATGAAAAAACTTTTTATCCTCTTTGTCTGCATTTTCGGTTTTACTGCGATGGGTCTGAAGGCCCAGACCAACAACAATTTCGAAATTTCGAAAAGCCTTGATATTTATTTGAGCTTATTGAAAGAGCTGAATCTCAACTATGTGGATGAGATTCAACCAGCTAAGTTGAACGAAACTGCGATCAAGGCAATGCTTGACGAGCTAGATCCTTATACAGTTTTTATTCCTGAGTCAGAGATTGAAGATTATCAGCTTATGACTACTGGTGAATATGGAGGAATCGGTTCACTTATCCAGCAGATTGGTGATTTTGTGTATGTTTCGGAACCTTATGAAGGATTTCCGGCGCAAAAAGCAGGTCTGATTCCGGGAGATTGTATTCTGGAAGTGAGCGGAGTGAATGCAAAAGGAAAAACGACCCAACAAATCAGTGATTTACTAAAAGGCCAGCCAGGTTCGAGCATCGATGTGAAAATCAAGCGTGAAGGTATTGATGAACCTTTTGTCACATCCCTGACCCGTGAAAAAATTAAAATCGACAATATTCCTTATCAGACTGTCTTCGAAAATGGTATTGCTTATATCCGTTTGACAGGCTTTACTCAAAAAGCTGCAGCCGAAGTTAAAGAAGTGCTCGTAAAAATGAAAGAAACGCAGCAGCTGAAAGGCCTTATCATCGATCTGCGCAGCAATGGAGGCGGTTTGCTCAACGAAGCTGTGGATATCACCAATCTGTTTGTTGAAAAAGGCGAACTTATCGTCACAACGAAAGGCAAAACCGAGGACCGAACCACCATTCACCGTACACGTCAGGCACCGGTTGACCTCAATATCCCGATGGTTGTTTTGGTAAATGAATCCAGTGCATCGGCAAGTGAAATTCTGGCTGGTGCCTTGCAGGATCTTGACCGTGCTGTGATTGTTGGTCAGCGAACCTTTGGTAAAGGTCTCGTGCAGAACGTAGTACCCCTTGTTTACAATACCCAGATGAAAGTTACTGTTGCAAAATACTATATCCCCAGCGGACGTTGCATTCAGGAAATCGATTACAGTCATAAATCAGAAAACGGAGGTAAAATTCCGGATTCACTCATCTCAACCTTCAAAACAAGGGCCGGACGAATCGTTCATGATGGTGGCGGTATTGAACCCGATATTGCCCTGAAACCCATTGAATTCAGTGCCGTTAGCGCCAATCTGTATACCGGAAACTATGTTTTCCGATTCGCAAACCAATATGCCAGAGAGCATAAATCCATCGAAAGTCCTCAGGCATTTGCCATTGACGACCATACCTATCAGCAGTTCGTCGATTTTGTGAAAAATGAAAAGTTCACCTATACCACAGAAAGCGAAAGAATTATTTTGAAGCTGAAAGAAATTGCTGAATCGGAGTCTTATCTGGATGCAGTTCGACCGGAACTTGAACTGCTTGAAAAAGAATTTGCTGAAAACAAACAGAATGACATCCTGAAATACCGGAGTGAAATTGAGGAAATGCTTAAGGTTGAGATTGTTACAAGATATTTCTACCAGAAAGGCAAAATCATCTCAGCCCTCCAAAATGATCCCGAACTTAAAAAAGCATTTGATGTTCTGCTCGATCAAAAGCAGTACAAATCCATCCTTGCCGGTAAATAAGCTTTCGTGAAATCCTAAAAGTAGCGAAATGAACCGAAACAGACAATTCTGGCGACAGACTTTCTTCATCCTTCTGGTATTGCTGGGGATGAGTCTTCCCTTGTCACGTTTCACCATGAGTGCCTTTCAGATTTTTCTTTCGGTTGCCTGGCTTTTAGATGGCTTGTCAATCGAAGTAATTGGTCGCTTTTTCAGGAAATGCAACCCAATTAAAGCTGTATTTCATACAATAAAATACATTATTGATCTGTTAATCAGTAATTTGATCGAGAAGTTCAAACTTTTCTTTCACAACAAAACGGCTCTTATTCTGGCATCCCTTTTTGTCTTGCATTTGCTTGGGCTGATTCACACCAGCGATTTTGAGTATGCCCTGAAGGACCTTCGTACAAAACTACCATTGATATTGATGCCTCTGATGCTTGCTTCAATGCCTCAACTAAGCCGGAAACAGATTCATATCCTATTGATTTGCTATATTTTAGCTGTCTTCGGTGGCACAATCATCAGCATGAATGAATATCTGAAACAGGATTTTGAAGATATCCGCAAGATCTCGAAATTTATCAGTCCGGTCAGGTTCAGCCTCAATATCGCCTTTTCGTTTTTCATCCTAAGTCATTTCCTGATTCAGCCCGAAATCAGAAAATACTGGATCAAGTTGATCATACTCTTCTTGATGATGTGGTTTATTTTTATCCTGATATTACTCGAATCAGGAATCGGAATAACGAGTATTCTTGTGGTTGGTTTCGGTTATTTTGGCTTCAAAATTATCAGGGCCGGAACCTTGTATTTTAGGATCGTTTCAGGAGTTTTGTTTTTAGCTATCCCAATCCTTTCGATTTGGTATGTCTATTCACAGATATACAGCATGACAAAGCCTCCTGTAATCGATTTTTCAAAACTTGAGAAATACACACCGTTGGGCGAAAAATATCTCCACGACACCATAAATTTCGGCTTGGAAGACGGGAAATATACCGGTATCTATATGGCGACCAACGAAATGGCAGAAGCATGGAACAAGCGCAGCAGTATTCCTTTTCTGGGCCGCGACAAAGCAAACCAATTGATTCAGTATACATTGATCCGATATCTTACATCGAAGGACCTCCGCAAGGATGCCGGTGGTGTAAACAGTCTGACCGAAAAAGATATTCACCTCATCGAGAAAGGCATCGCCAACATCAATTATGTTGAAAATCCGAGCATCCGTACCCGAATTTCAAAAATCCTGGTTGGCTATCAGCAATATTCCGATCTGCATGACCCCAACGGAAGTTCTGTCATGCAAAGATTCGAGCACTGGAAAGCATCCAGACTGATCATTCGCGAACATTTCTGGCTTGGTGTTGGAACAGGTGATCTTCCGGCTATTTTTAAAGAAACTTATGAACGCACAAATTCACCTTTGAAATCACAATGGCGCTGGCGTTCGCACAACCAATACTTTTCCATCTGGATCGCTTTCGGCGTTTTTGGTGCCATCTGGTTCCTGTTTGTTCTCATCTATCCATTGATTATCAATAAAAATTATCGTGGATACCTTTTTCCGGTTTTCATGACCATCATCATGTTATCCATGCTTACCGAAGACACAATTGAAACACAGGATGGTGTAACATTGTATGCATTCTTTACTTCACTGTTTGCGCTTTCCATCGGAGTGAAAGATGCTGAAAATGTGGAGAATCTGCCGGAAAATTGACTATTTTTGACCAATCAATCGAAATTGATATGAAAAAAGAGACTTTCCAGTTCGAAATGGATTTCTATCCGTCTGAAAAAGAGCTGGATACCGAAGCGCGGGCATTGCTTCAACAGGCACGCGAAGCTGCTTCAAGGGCCTATGCCCCTCATTCACATTTCAGGGTTGGTGCTGCCGTTGAACTTGAAGACGGAACCATCGTAACCGGAAACAATCAGGAAAATGCCGCCTATCCTTCCGGTTTGTGCGCCGAACGGGTTGCTTTGTTTTATGCCCATTCCCGCTATCCGCATTTAGCTCCCGTTTCGCTTGCCATCACCGC
>CAZVKW010000011.1:37008-41052 GCA_964627945.1 uncultured Lentimicrobiaceae bacterium | reverse complement strand
GATATCCGAACCAGCCCATCAATAAGAGGATTGCCAGCACGTAAAAAGTGTAAATCAATGTTTGTCCGAATAGGACTGTGTTCGAGTCTACCATAATTTCTCGTTTTATTTGTTAATGATTTAATAATTTAAGTACTACAAATATTAATTATAGCCAGCGAATAAATGCTTCATTTGAAAAGAAATTGAAAGAGCGATTGTCTATAAAAGTAAATCTGCCAAGGTGGTTGTTTTTATTGTTTCGAGAAATGCCTGCTTTGGTTTTTCCCAAATCTTATGCATTGCGCAGGGTTTATCAACCGGGCAAACAGCGTTTCCTAATACACAACCTTCGAATGATTGTATATCTTCAACCGAATTGATAATTTCAGAAAAATAGATTGTATCAATTGGCCTGGCAAATACATATCCCCCACTTCTTCCACGGGTAGCATTGATAAAACCACTTTTCGACAAATCAGTTAAGAGTCTCATCAGGTAACGCTTCGGTATTTCAAGTTCCTCGAAAAGACTTTGAGCCGAAAACTGTGTTTCATTATTCAACGCCATATAGGTAAGAATCCTAAGTGCGTATTCAGATGTTTTGCTTATAAACATAAATTAATACTTATAGGTATTATATTATGCAAATGTAACAAAATATTGATATTAGCAATAATATTTTTTCTTGTAGATTTTATTGATCCTAAAAAATGTGATAAAATTTTCATCTTAAGAATAGTTAAATTTTAGAATATCAGACTCACGTAAATAATTGATTAAATCCTTATAAACCCGATGAATGAGATATTACAATGTACTTTTAAAAGAAGGATAAAGCCACGCCATGTAAATCTATTTAGGACGGTTAATAATGATTTTTCTTTAAAAGACAGTTTATCCGTATTTTAACATTTGGAGTATGAGACAAATTGCCAAGATTTCTATATTCTAATAAGCATATCTTTTATAAATAAGCCCCTTTGCAATATGAAATTCCAAAAATCCGGCTTTACTTTTATTGCCATAAATTTAATATTCTGGTGGAGATGCGCCAGCGATCTTCTCCCCACATTATCCTTACCAAGTCCGGAGTTCAGTCGTATTTTCATTAGAGCAGAACCAAAGAAGGATAGGAGGAAAACCGGGGTTCGCAGGCTTTTAACCTATTGTTAATACTCACTTTTAGCGTAAACGTCAACATTTGCTAATACTGGCAGAGTGAAACAAAATGCATCATGTTTATTAATTTATAATGTTCCTCGAAAAGTACATAATTTGTTAATAAACGTTCTTTCAAAGGAACGTTTATACTATTCAAGCATATTTATAGCGCGTTAGCAAACATTCCCATTAGGCCAGCTAACAAATATCTGCGCATATTCCCCTTATTAAGTCCGGCATTTATTCCTATTTTCAATGGAGCCAAACAGAAGAAGGATAGAAGGAACCCCAAAGTCATTGCTCAGACACTAAAACCAGCTTTCATTGCATGACAAAGCCAAAATGTCAGTTCCCCTGCCTTGGCATAGCCTTTGATTAAACAAACGGAAACTATAAAACTAAAAAACGATGCAAAAAGGAACCATTGATGTTAAAACCGAAAACATTTTTCCGATCATTAAGAAGTTTCTCTATTCCGATCATGAGATATTCCTCCGCGAGCTGGTTAGCAATGCCGTGGATGCCACCCAGAAACTGAAAACACTCGCCTCTTCGGGCCAGTTCAAAGACGAACTGGGTGATTTGACCATTCAGGTGGAAGTGAACAAGAAAAAGAAAACCCTCACCATCCGTGATCGTGGAATCGGGATGAATCAGGAAGAAGTTGAAAAATATATCAATCAGATCGCTTTCTCGAGCGCCGAGGAATTTGTGAAGAAGTTCAAAACCAAGACCGAAGCCGAAAGCAATGCCATCATCGGCCATTTCGGACTCGGATTCTATTCGAGCTTCATGGTGTCAGAAAAGGTTGAAATCTTTACGAAAACCTATAAAAAAGGCGGAAGCACCAAAGCCGTGAAATGGGAATGCGACGGAAGTCCGGAATACACTCTGTCAGAATGCGATAAAAGCGATCGGGGAACCGAGATTGTGCTGCATATCGACAAGGAAAACGAGGATTTTCTGGAAGAATACCGCGTTCGCGAACTGCTGAACAAATACTGCAAATTCCTTCCGGTACCGATTCAGTTCGGAACCAAAAAGGAAGAAGAACCCATTGAAGGTGAGACAGATAAAGACGGAAATCCAAAGACTAAATCCGTCGAAAAACCCTGGATCATCAACAACCCGAACCCGATTTGGAAGAAATCGCCCGCCGAAACAACCGACGAACAGTACAAGGAATTTTACCGCGAACTCTATCCGATGAGTTTCGAGGAACCGATGTTCCAGATTCACCTCAACGTGGATTATCCGTTCAACCTCACCGGAATCCTGTATTTCCCGAAGGCCAAACAGAACTACGAACTACAGAAAAACAAAATCCAGTTGTATTGCAACCAGGTTTTCGTGACCGACTCCGTCGAAGGTATCGTTCCCGACTTCCTCACCCTCTTGCATGGCGTGATCGATTCACCGGATATTCCGCTCAATGTGAGCCGTTCGTTCCTGCAAAGCGACCAGAATGTGAAGAAAATCTCGGGTTATATCACCAAAAAAGTGGCAGATAAGCTGGAAGAACTTTTCAAGAAAGACCGCGAAGGATTCGAAAAGAAATGGGACGATATCAAGATTTTCATTGAATATGGCATGATCTCCGATCCGAAATTCTACGAACGTGCCGAGAAATTTGTATTGTTGAAAAACACTGAAAATAAATACTTTACACTCGAAGAATACGAAAAGCACATCAGCGCAAGCCAGAAAAATAAAGACAAACATCTGATCTATCTGTACGCAACCAATCTCGATGAACAGTTTGCCTATATCGAAGCCGCCAAAGAACGCGGATATGATGTTTTACTCATGGACGGCATGCTCGATAGCCATTTCGTGAACACCGTTGAACAGAAGCTGAAAGACAGCAGTTTTGCCCGCGTGGATTCGAATTCTGTTGAGAAAATCATCGTTAAGGACGACACCGTACTGCCTTCGAAGCTGGATGAAAAACAGAAAGAAGAACTCAAAGAAAAACTCAACAAAAACATTGATTCAAAACAATTTACGGTAGAGTTTGAGAGTCTGAGTGAAACCGACGCCCCATTCATGATCACCCAGAACGAATTCATGCGCCGCATGAAAGATATGAGTGCATTGGGTGGCGGACCGATGATGGGACTTGGAAATCTTCCTGACAGCTATTCGCTGGTAGTGAACGAAAATCATCCGACCATCATTGCCTTGCTCGAAGGCGACGCAGAAGCCAGTGACCTGAAAGTGAAACAATTATACGATCTGGCTCGTTTATCGAAAAACCTGCTCAAAGGCAAGGAACTAAACGATTTCGTGAAACGGAGTTTGTTAAATTTGTAGGAGAAGTGCGGAGTGAACTAAAGTGAGCTAAAGTGAACTAAAGTGGGGAGTTTTAATTGAACCGTTTTATTTGAAAATTATTCTTTTAAAAAAATGTATAATGGATAATAAAGAATTCGCTAAAACCTTGGAAACAAGGACAAAGAAGTTTGCTATTGAAATAATTTCATTGTCTTCAATAATTCCCTATTCAATTGAAAGTAAAGTAATCAGGAACCAATTAACAAAATCCGGCACAAGCATTGGAGCCAATTATCGCGAAGCAAACAGGGCACGTAGCAAGGCCGATTTTCAAAGCAGAATCGGGATTTGTGAAAGTGAAACTAGTGAGACATTGTATTGGTTGGAAATCCTTGCTGAAATGAATTGGATAAGTCCGTTGACACTTGATGAAATCACAAAAGAAACCCATGAACTATTAGCCATTTTTTCTACCATCAGAAAATCACTTAAAATCAAATAAATAAAATTATGTAATTACTTATCACTCTAGTTCACTTTAGTTCATTTCGAACTTTAGTTCACTTAAAAACATTAACTTAGCAACCTAAATTTAAATCAAATATGAAAAAAACCCTTATTATCGTT
>CAZVKW010000011.1:12889-36908 GCA_964627945.1 uncultured Lentimicrobiaceae bacterium | reverse complement strand
ATTAACTTAGCAACCTAAATTTAAATCAAATATGAAAAAAACCCTTATTATCGTTGGAATTATAGCGGTGATTGTCATCATAGCCTATAGTTTCTTTAAGAACACATACAACACCATGGTGACCAACAGCGAACAGGTTGATTCACAATGGGCGCAGGTACAGAATGTTTATCAGCGTCGCGCTGACCTCATTCCGAACCTTGTAAATACCGTAAAAGGCTTTGCCCAACAGGAAAAAGACGTTCTGATTGGTGTAACCGAAGCCCGTGCCAAAGCCACATCGATGAATGTAAACGCCAACGACCTTACTCCTGATAAAATGGCAGCTTTTCAAAAGGCGCAGGAGGGACTTTCAGGTGCTTTATCGCGTTTGATGGTCGTAGTTGAAAAATATCCTGAACTGAAATCGGATCAGAACTTCCTCGAACTGCAGGCGCAGCTCGAAGGCACCGAAAACCGTATCACGGTTGAACGTCAGAAGTTTAACGATATCACCAAGGTATACAACACCCATGTGAAATCATTCCCGAACAATATGCTGGCCGGTATGTTTGGCTTTGCTGCCAAACCCTATTTCGAAGCCGTAAAAGGCGCTGAAGTAGCACCGAAAGTGGAATTTTAACCACGACTAAAGCAAAAAATCATGTCAAACGCCAGAAAATTCTTCACCGAAGAGCAGAAGGAACGCATCAGGCAAGCCATCGGGCGGGCCGAACTGAATACTTCGGGTGAAGTCAGGGTGCATATCGAAAATCAATGTAAGGAAGACGTGCTCGACAGAGCCGCCTTCCTTTTCAACAAACTAGGGATGCAAAAAACCGAACTCCGGAATGCCGTGCTGTTTTATGTGGCAGTGAATGATAAAAAGTTTGCTGTGATCGGCGACTCAGGCATCAACGCGCTGGTTGAGGAAAATTTCTGGGAAGATGTTAAAAAACTGCTTCTTGATAACTTTAAAAAAGGACTGTTTACCGAAGGTCTGGAAGCAGGAATTGACAAAGCGGGCGAAAAACTGAAGAAGCATTTCCCCTATCAGACCGATGATAGCGACGAACTAAGCAACGAAATTTCTTTTGAATAAAGCCATGAAAATGAAAAACTTACTAAGAAATTTCGTCCTCACAACACTTTTACTGTCAGCCTTTTCCGTTTCGGCACAGATACCTCCACGGCCCAATCCACCCCGATTGGTGAACGACTTCAGTCAGATTCTTTCGGCTGAAGAAGTCAATCAGCTGGAAGTCAAACTGCGGAGATATAACGACACCACATCCACACAAATCGTGATCGTAACGGTGAACGACCTGGGAAATTATGAAGTTGCTGATTTCGCATACCGTGTTGGACAGGAATGGGGTGTAGGTCAAAAAGGAAAGAATAACGGTGCCGTGATTGTGGTGAAACCCAAACAAGGCAATTCAAAAGGAAGAGCTTTTATTGCTCCGGGATACGGACTTGAAGGCGCTATTCCTGATGCACTCGCCAAGCGAATTGTTGAAGTAGAAATGATTCCACAGTTCAAGGAAAACAATTATTACGGAGGTCTGGATGCTGCAACAACAGCCATGATCAAACTCGCATCGGGAGAATACAAAGCTGACCGATATCAGGGAGGCGAAAAACCTGCTCCTTACATCATCATCTTCATCATTATTGTTATCGTCATCATCCTGATGAAATCTTCATCAGGCAACTCGAATCATTTCGGCGGCGGACGCAACAGCAGCCTTCCTTTCTGGATGGCCATGATGCTTGCCAGTCAGGCCGGAAGAAGTCATTCGGGCAGCTGGGGAGGATTCTCCGGTGGATCCGGAGGTGGAGGCGGCGGTTTCGGTGGATTCGGTGGCGGCGGATTTGGTGGCGGTGGTGCCGGCGGAAGCTGGTAATCATCATCAAAAACATTCTAAAAATCTGTGTTTCAACGAGACACAGATTTTTTTTTGGAATAAACGAAAAATATTATCCCTTGCATTTTCAAATCAGATGAAAGATTCTGTATTTTTACTCACAAACGATTGCAAAAAAACTTTTATTTATTGCGGTAAATCGTTACTGAATTGTATTTTTGCAAAATAATTACAGAGGACTGACCGCCGGTATCCGGCAGTTAACAATTTCGAAATGGCGATTCCGATTTATTCACCTGTTTGTCACCCCGTATTTAACAAATAAGCGTCAGCTATGATGTTACCTTCCGCTACTCTTTCAGGAAAGGCTCGCATGATGTTTGTGGGCACTCTGGCCGCAATCCTGCTCTTTTCCACATTTCAGACCAAGGCACAAACACCTGAGGCCGAGAAAAATTTCCAGGCATGTAAAGTGTGTCACAACATTACCGGACCCAAACTGATCGGGCCTACCCTAAGCGGTATTCTCGAACGCCGCGACAAAGCCTGGATTTATAAATTTGTCAGGAACTCAACCGAAGTGATCCAGTCGGGTGATGCATATGCCGTGAAGTTGTTTAACGACAACAACAAAATCCCGATGCCTCCCCATGATCTCACCGATGCACAGATTGATGACATTCTGGCATATATCAACAACGGAGGGAAAGTTGCCGCAGAATATGCCAATGCAAAACCTGCTGAAGCTGCTGCTCCTGTTGTATCAGACAATGAAGAAATGAGCGATGCTGCAGCCACACAGAAGCTTTTCGAAATGAAACGGGACGCAAACCGCAGTTTTGGAACAACATTCTATATCACCCTGGCTATCCTGCTGATCGTGCTTATCGATCTTTTCGGAACCAAAATCATCAAGGCAAAATTCGTTCACACCACCGTGATACTCATCAGTTTGTTTATCATCGGCGAAATCATTTACAAAGAAGCCTCATCACTGGGCCGTCAGCAATATTATCAGCCTGATCAGCCCATCTGGTTTTCACACAAGGTACATGCCGGCCAGAACAAGATCGACTGCCTGTATTGTCACTCAAATGCCGAACAAAGCCGTTATGCCGGCATTCCTGCAACCAACGTCTGTCTGAATTGTCACAATCAGGTTCGTCAGGGAAAAATTACCGGAACAGTTGAAATCGAAAAGATTTATAATGCCGTTCAAACTGGCAAACCAGTTGAATGGATCAAAGTGCACAATCTTCCCGACCATGTTTACTTCAGCCACGCACAGCATGTGAATGCCGGTAAACTTGATTGCGCAAAATGTCATGGCGATCTTACTGCCATTGATCAGGTGATGCAGGTGAACGATCTGAGTATGGGCTGGTGCATCGACTGCCATCGCAAAACTGAAGTTCAGTTTGCCGACAACGCCTTTTTCCAGACATATAAAGATATGCACGAAAAGTTCAAAAGTGGTGAAATTAAGAAGGTTACAGCCGAAATGCTCGGTGGAACCGACTGTATGAAGTGTCATTACTAATCCAAAAGCAAAACAATTCCTGATGGAAAAGAAATATTTCAAAAGTATTGAAGAGTTTAGCATCGACATTGAGAAGCAAAACTCCATTCAGCCTGCCGGAGATAAACAATCCCTGCTCGAAATGCAGAAAGAATCTCAGTCTGTCACCGCTTCACGCCGCGATTTTCTGAAGCTATTTGGATTTACCGTTGCTTCAGCAGCCATTGTAAGCAGTTGTCAGCAACCGGTTCGCAAGGCAATCCCATTCCTGATCCAACCTGAAAATCTGGTTCCAGGAGTTGCAAATTATTATGCATCAACATTTTACGATGGAATCGATTATTGCAGCATCCTCATAAAAGTGCGCGACGGTCGTCCGATCAAGATTGAAGGCAACAAACTCTCTTCGGTTACCATGGGAGGCACGAATGCCCGCACACAGGCATCCGTTCTTGGTTTGTACGACAACGCCCGCTACAAAAACCCTAAAGCTCAGGGCGCTGATAGCGACTGGCAAACGGTTGACGGACAGATCAAAAGCCAGCTTGCTGATGCAAAAAACCGTGGTGGAAAGATCGTCATTGTCAGCCCGACCATCATCAGTCCTTCTACACAGGCAGCAATCAGTGAGTTTTTAACAGCATATCCCGGAAGCGTTCATATTCAATATGATACATTGTCTTCATCGGCGATGTTGAAAGCAAATGAAAAAACATTCGGAAAAGCATTCATCCCCTCCTATCGCTTCGACAAAGCTGAAATGATTGTTGGATTTAATGCCGATTTCCTTGGTTCATGGCTCAGCCCGGTTGAATATACCAAACAATATATCAAAAACCGTAAGCTTACCGAAGGCCAGCGCAAGATGTCGAAACACATTCACTTCGAAGGTGGTGTTTCACTTACAGGAACCAATGCCGATAAACGCATTCAGATCAGACCTTCAGAAGAAAAAATTGTTGTTGCCAATCTGTACAACGAACTTAAAAAACTCGCAGGAGTTTCATCAGCCAGCATCGATGCCAGTCCTGTTGAAGTTGCAACACTTGCAGCCGAGCTTTGGTCAAAGAAATCAAATAGTCTGGTTGTTTGTGGAAGCAATGATACCGAAACCCAGTTGATGGTAAACGCAATTAACCAGCTTCTTGGAAACTATGGATTTACAATAGAAACTGATGTTCATCTGAAACTTCGTCAGGGAATGGACGATCAAATGGCCAGTTTCGTGAAAGAAATGAACGAAGGCAAAATTGGCGCAGTTGTTCTGTATGATGTAAACCCTGCTTATGATTACGCACAGAAAGATCTGTTTATCAGTGGTTTGAAAAAAGTGGGACTGAGCATTACCACTTCCTGCCTGAGCGATGAAACAGCCTTGTTGTGTAATTTCATCTGCCCCGACAACCATTATCTCGAATCATGGAACGATGCTCAGGTAAAAACCGGTTATTACTCACTGTCACAACCTGCCATTCGTCCTATTTTCAATACACGTCAGGCACAATCAAGTCTGTTAAAATGGGCCGGAAAAGAGGTTGATTTCAGAATGTATGTACAGTCCTTCTGGGAAAATACAATCTTTCCAAAATCAACAGGTTACCTTACTTCCATTGCTTTCTGGAATGCAAAACTGCATGACGGAATCTTTGAATCAGACGAAAAAGAACTTGCACTGACCGCGTTCAGTTTCGATGCTGCAAATCTGGCGCAGGCAAATTCAAAAAATACAACAAAACAGGATGCTGTTGAACTCGTTCTCTATACGAACAGCAGTGTCGGTACAGGTAAACATTCCAACAACCCATGGTTGCAGGAACTACCAGATGCGGTATCGAAAGTTACCTGGGACAATTACCTGGCCGTTTCTCCTGATCTGGCATCACGTTTAGGTCTTGAAGACGAGCAGTTGGTAAAAATTAATGAACTGATTACTCTTCCGGTTGTAATTCAGCCCGGACAAGAAAAGAATACTGTTTCAGTAGCACTTGGCTATGGTCGTGAAAATGCAGGAATTCCGTCAAACGGAGTTGGACAAAATGTTTTTCCACTTATTCAGACCGACGGAAACGAACTGAAATACTACCTTGGTGATGTAAGCATCGCAACTGTAGCAGGAACTTATCCGATCGCCCGTACACAAACCCATCATTCGATGGAAGGGCGTCCGATCATACGCGAAACAACGCTGGAAGAATACCTGACTGATCCTTCAGCCGGTAATGAATTGCACAAAGAAATTCAACCCCACCTTAAATCACTCTACGAAGCACATAAATACGATGGATTACACTGGGCCATGTCGATCGACCTGAACACCTGCACAGGATGTCAGGCCTGCGTGGTAGCCTGTTCGTCAGAAAATAATATTCCGGTGGTTGGAAAAGACCAGATCAAGATGCGACGTGATATGCACTGGATCAGGATCGACCGTTATTATTCAGGCGATACCAACAATCCTGAGTTTGTACGTCAACCGGTTATGTGTCAGCATTGCGACAATGCTCCTTGCGAAAATGTTTGTCCGGTAGCTGCTACAACACACAGCAACGAAGGATTAAACCAGATGGCCTATAACCGTTGCATCGGAACCCGTTACTGCAACAACAACTGTCCGTATAAAGTACGTCGTTTCAATTACTTCGACTTTACGGGTGCTGATGCAATTCCGGGAAACAAAAAGGACGAAGTAGAAATGACTACCGATCTGCGCAGATTGGTTCTCAATCCTGATGTAACCATTCGTGCAAAAGGAGTTATCGAAAAATGCTCATTCTGTGTTCAGCGTATTCAGGAAAAGAAACTGCTTGCCAAAACACACAACCGCGAACTGTTCGATGGTGAAATCCAGCCAGCCTGTGCTCAGGCTTGTCCGGCCGAAGCCATTGTTTTCGGAAACCTGAACGACACAAAGAGCAAAGTAGCCCTCAACTTTGAAAGCGAACGTAATTACCATTTGCTGGAAGAATTACACACTTTGCCATCCGTTGGATATTTAACTAAAGTGAAAAATACAGTCGTATAGTCGTAAAATTTAAATTGATTCCTAATGTACGTATCTCCGATCAGAGAACCTTTGATAAAAGGGAACAAGGACTACAGCCAGATTACCAAAGATATCCTGTCGCCAATGGCGGGAAAGCCTTCCAAATACTGGTATATGGGTATTACACTGGCCATTTCAGCTGCATTGTTTGGCGGATGGGCAACTTATGTGACACTCTTTACCGGTATCGGTAGTTGGGGAACAAACAAAACCATCGGTTGGGCATGGGATATCACCAACTTTGTGTGGTGGGTAGGTATCGGTCATGCCGGAACCTTTATCTCAGCCATTTTATTGCTTTTCAGGCAGAAATGGAGAACCAGTATCAACCGATCAGCCGAAGCCATGACATTGATTGCCATCGCCTGTGCCGGGTTTTTCCCACTCATTCACATGGGACGTCTGTTTCTCGGATTCTTCATCTTTCCTTATCCGAACACACGCGCACTGTGGGTCAACTTTAACTCACCGCTTTTATGGGACGTTTTCGCGATCAGCACCTATTTCGCCGTTTCCTTAATCTTCTGGTATGTTGGACTGATTCCCGATATCGCTACTGTCCGTGATAAAGCCACAACCAAAATCCGCAAAATGATTTACGGATTCCTTAGTTTCGGCTGGACCGGATCAGCACGTCACTGGTCACGTCATGAAACCGTGAGTCTGATCCTCGCCGGACTGGCTGCTCCGCTTGTTCTTTCGGTACATACCATTGTAAGTTTCGACTTTGCCACTTCCGTTATTCCCGGATGGCATACGACCATCTTCCCTCCTTATTTCGTTTCAGGAGCCGTTTTCTCGGGTTTCGCCATGGTACTTACTCTTCTGATCGTTGCACGAAAAGCATTACACCTCGAAGATTATATCACGATCAACCACATCGAATCGATGAACAAGGTCATCATTTTAACCGGTTCGATCGTTGGTATTGCCTATATCACTGAGTTCTTCATTGCCTGGTATTCAGGAAATGAATACGAAATGTTTACTTTCTTTAACCGTGCCTTTGGACCCTATGCCTGGGCTTACTGGATCATGATGACCTGTAATGTGATCACACCGCAATTGTTCTGGTTCAAAAATATCAGGAGAAACGTTGTACTCACCTTCATCATCTCAATCTTCGTGAATATCGGTATGTGGTTCGAACGATTTGTAATTGTTGTTACTTCATTACACCGCGATTATCTGCCATCAAGCTGGGCCATGTATTCACCAACCATTGTTGAAGTTGGCTTGTATGTTGGAACACTCGGTCTATTCTTTACTCTCTTCCTGCTCTTCATCCGCGTATTCCCGGTGATTGCGATTGCTGAAGTGAAAACGGTTATTAAATCTTCAGACGAACATCAAAACCATTCTGACCATGAATAAGTATATCACAGCATATTATCACGATGAGCATGACTTGCTTAAAGGTGTTAAACTCTTGAAATCCAAAGGATTGAATATTCATGATGTATTGTCACCATTTCCGGTTCACGGTCTTGATAAAGCAATGGGCCTCAGACGTTCACGCCTGGCACGTGTTGCCTTCACCGGCGGTGCGATCGGAGCTATAGCCGGTTTTGGATTTCAGGCCTGGGTATTTACGAAAGCTTATCCGATCAATTTTGGAGGGAAGCCATTCTTTGCCGCCCCTTCATTCATGCCGGTAACTTTTGAAACAACCGTTTTATTTGCCGCCTTCTCGATGGTGATTGCTTTCTTCGTTGTCAGCAAACTCGGACCCGGAGCAAATCCAGTTATTCATGATGAAAGAGTGAGTGACGACAGATTTCTGGTGATCATGGGTGTTGATGATGATGCAAGTACTGCAAAGATTGCCGAGATTGAAAAAGCACTGAAAGAAGCCGGTGCCGAAGGAATTAATGTTAAAGCATAGAAATATTGGAAATATGGAGAATCTTACTTTTACCCTGACAAAAAAAATGGTGACCATCTTTCTGGTCATGATTGGCATTGGGATCCTTGCCATAGCCTACGGATTTATTGCCGGATTGGGAGGTGAACGCATTGCCGCCAATATTCTGCTCAACAATTACTATTTCCTCTCGATGGGACTGATTGGTCTTTTCTTTGTCGCTGTGCATGCCATTGCCGAATCAGGCTGGCAGGTAAGTGTGCAGCGCATCGGGGAAGCCATGAGCACATTTATCCCGGTAGCTGGAGTACTTATGTTGCTGTATTTTGTACTCGGTGGTTTGCATACTACCTACGACTGGACACATCCCGAACATATTGATGCTATTCTTGCGAAAAAACAAGCCTATCTGAACGAACCTTTCTTTTACATTAGATTCATCATTTACATCAGTATCTGGAGTTTGATGGCGCATTTGATCCGCAAGGCATCGCGCAATCTCGATAGCCTGAATGATTTGGTATATTTCAATAAACTCAGGAAGTTCTCCGCCATCTTCATTGTAATCTACGCTGTTACAAGCGTTACCTCGAGCTGGGACTGGCTCATGTCGATTGATGCACATTGGTTTAGTACACTCTACGGATGGTATGTATTCATGAGTATGCTCGTGAGTGGTGTTTCCATGATCATCATGATTCTCTATTTGTTGAAACGCATGGGTTATATGACCCACGTGAACAGCGAACACATCCACGATCTTGGAAAATACCTCTTCGGATTCAGTATTTTCTGGGCTTACCTCTGGTTCTCACAGTATTTGCTTATCTGGTATGCCAATATTCCGGAAGAAACGACCTATTTCATCGAACGTCTCGGACATTTTAAAACGATCTTCATCGCTAACATCATTGTAAATCTGGCTTTCCCATTGCTCGTATTGATGACCAGAAATGCAAAACGTATTTTATGGATATTGATTCCGGTTGCTGCGCTTGTATTTATCGGACACTGGATGGATCTGTACCAGATCATCATGCCGGGAGCAGTTGGCGGCGAGAAAGCCGGAATCGGATTTCTTGAAATCGGTCTTACAATCGGCTATCTCGGACTTTTCTTCCTGGTCGTTTTTAACGCACTGACAAAAGCACCACTTGTACCAAAGAATCATCCTTTCTATAAGGAAAGTCTTGAATATCATACCAATTACTAAGTTCCTTTTAGAAACGGCAGAAATATTAACCATCGCTGAAAGATGAAAATTATGAGAAATACGATAAAACTTACGATCATTCTTGCCCTTGCAGCCGGATTTTTCTCGTGCAACAAAGACAAAAACAATCCAGGATATACTTTCTGGCCGGATATGGCTTATACAACAGCCGGAAAAAGTTATACCCCAAACAATGTCTTTGCCAATGGTCTTACGATGCAGGCACCCCCTGATGGTACGATTGCCCGCGAATCCCAGCCTCCATACCCATATAAGGCAAAATCACCTGATGATCAGTTAAAAGCTGGTCTCGAAATGATGAACCCTGTTGAGGCAACACCGGCAAATCTCGCCGAAGGCAAACGTCAGTATGAGATTTACTGTATGAACTGCCACGGTGTGAAAGGCAATGGCGACGGTTATCTATACACAAGCAAGCTATTCCCTGCCAAGCCGCGTGTCCTTGTTGAGCCTTTTGTGCAAACAAAACCTGATGGTGAAATTTTCCACATTATCACAGTGGGATCATTATCTACACTGATGGGCGGTCATGGCAGTCAGATTACACCTGAGAGCCGTTGGAAAATCATCCACTACGTTCGTTCTCTCGCAAAATAAATCCATTCAATGTTTATGTAACTTATTCAGGCCTCCTTTCCAAAAGACAGGAGGCTTTTTTTTAAATAAAAATGAAAATCAACAGCTATTCAATTGTGAGACTGTATTATACGCTCACTGACAACACAACCAACGAAATAATACAATCCGTTCCGGCGGATGCGACTTCAGAATTTGTGTTTGGTAACGGGGAACTTCTCGACCATTTTGAATCAAATCTGATCGGGAAAAGTGAAGGTGAGAAATTTTCTTTTACAATTTTGCCAGAACATGCATATGGCCCGGTTGATCCATCAGCCATCTTTGATTTGCCAATTTCAACTTTTGCCAACGAAGACGGAAGTTTTGATGAAGGAGTGCTGATACCCGGCAACGTCTTCCCGATGGAAGATAATGACGGGAACAAACACTTCGGTAAATTAATCCGGATACTTGATGAGAGTGTTACGATGGATTTTAATCATCCGTTGGCTGGAAAAACACTTCGTTTTGAAGGTGAAATAACAGAGGTGAGATCATATTCTAAGAACCCGGACAAGGAATTAACCCAGCTCTTATGAAAAAACCGGATTCAAAATGCGTCCATTGTGGTGCTGATAATGGCAGTCATCCGATTATGGAAGAAGACAAAGCCTTCTGCTGCCATGGATGTGCAACTGTTTATAAAATACTGAATGATAATCAGATGGGAGAATATTACCGTATTCAACCCATGTCAGGTATAAAAATTATTACAGATAGCCAATCGACCAAATTCGCATATCTTGATAATGACGAGATAAGCCAGAAACTGCTCGACTTTCACGACGGAAATGTCTCAAAAATCAGGTTTTTCATTCCTTCCATCCATTGTGCTTCCTGTATATGGCTGCTTGAAAATCTGTCGACACTGAATAAAGCCATCAAATACAGTACGGTAAATTTTCCTAAAAAAGAAGTCTCGGTAACCTTTGACCATACAATTCTCAGTTTACGTCAACTGGCCGAAATGCTGGCCGCAATTCATTACGTACCAGAAATCACACTCGATCAGCTTGATAAACCAAAAAAACAAACGGCAGACCATAATTTACTCGTGAAAATCGGGATTGCTTCATTCAGCTTTCTCAATATCATGATGTACAGCTTTCCGGAATATCTTCCAGGCGGTGATTTACTTGAAAAGGAGTTTAAAGATATCTTTGGTGTATTGAGTTTCATTCTGATTCTGCCTGTCGTTTTTTACAGTTCAATCGATTATTATCTTTCTGCCTGGAAGGGCTTACAACACAAAATTATCAGCATCGACCTACCTATCTCGTTGGGCATCATTGCTTTATTTTTGGAGAGCTCGTGGGTAGTATTTCATGATGGAGGCATCGGCTATATGGATACCCTGGGAGGTCTTCTTTTTTTTCTGTTGATCGGGAAATGGTATCAGAGCAAAACATATGAAGCACTTTCGTTCGAACGCGATTACAAATCCTATTTTCCGGTTGCTGTTACCCGACTGGATGGAGAAAATGAAGTCATCGTTCCGATCAGGAATATTATAAAAGGTGACCGCATTCTGATACGAAATCAGGAACTGGTCCCGGCAGATGCCTTTTTAATCAAAGGAAACGGGAACATTGATTATTCATTTGTTACCGGAGAATCAGTTCCGGTGCGCAAGAAATCAGGTGATTTTATCTTTGCCGGTGGCCGTCAGGTGGGAAGTTCCATCGAAATGGTGGTCGACAAAGAGGTGGAGCAAAGCTATCTCACACAATTATGGAACCAGACTTCAGAAAAAGTCAAAGAAAAAAACCTGAATAATCATGTAAACAATGTTAGTCAATACTTTACGATTGTCATTCTTATCATAGCTTTTGGCGCATTCGGATATTGGGCGACCATTGATTTTGGTAAAGCGATTTATGTTTTTGCATCCGTGCTGATTATTGCCTGCCCCTGTGCACTTGCATTGACAGTTCCCTTCACCTTTGGAAGCACCATGCGTGTCTTCGGCAGAAAAGGATTATACCTGAAAAACACCGATGTGATCGAAGAAATGCACAAATCGACCACTATCGTATTTGATAAAACCGGCACTATCACCCTGAACCGGAAGATCAAATCAACCTTCAATGGAAAACCGCTCACCGACAATGAAATAGCAGAGATACTCTCTATTGTAAAACACTCAAGCCATCCATTGAGCAAAGCTTTGTATGATAATCTGCCCAAACAAACGGAGATTGAAGTAGATGATTTTACCGAAATTCCCGGGAGCGGACTCTCTGCAAATATTGCAGGAGTGGAAATAAAACTTGGCTCACAGGCTTATGCCGGAATGAACCAAAGCCAGGAACCATCTACTGAAAGCAGGGTTTATCTGGCAAAAAATGGTGTTTTGCGTGGTTATTTCAGTTTCGCCAATACCTACCGCGAAGGTCTTACCGAAATGATCAGGAAACTCTATGGCGAATATGATCTTCATGTAATATCCGGAGATAACGAAAGTGAGCGGGAAAGGCTTCAGGCGATTTTTGGAATTGACACCAAACTTCATTTCAATCAGAGCCCGACTGACAAGAAAACCTATATTGAAAACCTTCAGGCAAATAACAAAAGGGTTATCATGATCGGTGATGGATTGAACGATGCAGGAGCATTGAGTAAAAGCAATACCGGACTCACCATTGCGGATGACGTATTCAGCTTTTCACCTGCCTGTGATGCCATTCTGGAATCCTCCAGATTTGATCATCTCTCTGATTTTATCGATTTCACACATACAAGTTTCAAAGTGGTTAGAAGCAGTTTTATTATATCATTGACATACAATATAATAGGACTTTCGTTTGCCATCACTGGAAAACTTTCACCACTCATAGCAGCTATTTTAATGCCTTTAAGCTCAATCACAATTGTCAGTTTTGTGACACTGTCGATCAGTTTGCTTGCAGCCAGAAAGCTGAAATTCTAAACGAATTTATTTAGATTATTTCTAAATTATGTAGATTGGTTAACAAATCAATGTCATTTTCTACATTTGTACTAAGCAAGTCGTAAACAAGAACTTCTATACCGAAATGTCAGCTATATTATTTTTAATTGTGATCGGAATTATAGTAGCAGCGGGCTTTCTGGTATTGTTTATATGGGCTGTAAAAACCGGGCAATATGACGACGATTATTCACCCTCCGTTAGAATGTTGTTCGAAAATAAAGAATCTTCTCCTGAAGAGGAAAAAACCAATAAACCAAATTAATTAACAAATCTAAATTTATGGAGTTACAGAAATTTACTTACGACAACAAGACCACGAGGCTCTTCATGAATGCCACCATTTTATGGGGTATTGTGGGGATGCTGGTAGGTCTGACCATCGCACTTGAGTTGGTATTTCCGCTCATGTCGGGTGGTGTTTCATGGCTTTCTTTCGGACGTTTACGCCCCTTGCACACCAACGCCGTGATTTTTGCCTTTGTGGGTAACGGTATTTTTACCGGTATCTATTATTCGGCACCAAGACTTCTCAAAACACCCATGTTCAGCGATTTACTCGGAAAAATTCATTTCTGGGGATGGCAGTTAATCATTGTGGCAGCAGCCCTCACTTTGCCTTTTGGTTTCAGTGTTGGAAAAGAATATGCCGAATTGGAATGGCCGATCGATATCGCAATCGCCCTCATCTGGGTGGTTTTCGGTTTGAACCTGATTCTCACAATTGTAAATAGAAGAACCAAACATATTTATGTTGCCATTTGGTTCTACCTTGCAACTTTTGTAACAGTTGCTGTTCTGCACATTGTGAACTCCATCAATATTCCGGTTTCAATCCTGAAAAGTTATCCGATTTATGCCGGTGTTCAGGATGCACTTGTACAGTGGTGGTATGGTCATAATGCAGTTGCTTTCTTCCTCACAACCCCATATTTGGGATTAATGTATTACTTCATTCCTAAGGCCTCTAACCGTCCTGTATATTCATACAAACTTTCTATCATTCACTTCTGGGCACTCATTTTCCTTTATATCTGGGCAGGTCCTCACCATTTGTTGTACAGTTCATTACCAGACTGGGCTCAAGCTCTCGGCGTTGTTTTCTCAGTTATGCTGATTGCTCCGTCATGGGGTGGTATGATTAATGGATTATTGACATTGCGTGGTGCATGGGACAAAGTGCGTGAAAGTCCGGTTTTGAAGATGTTCGTTGTAGCCGTTACCGCTTATGGTATGTCGACATTTGAAGGCCCTATGCTCTCATTGAAGAGTGTAAACGCATTAAGCCATTTTACTGACTGGACGATTGCTCACGTACATATCGGAGCTTTAGGATGGAATGGTATGTTTACATTTGGTATGCTGTACTGGTTGTTACCACGTTTATATAAAACACAGTTATTCAGCGTGAAACTTGCCAACTGGCATTTCTGGCTTGCCACAACCGGTATGCTGTTCTTTGCTGTTCCGCTTTACTTTGCCGGTTTTACCCAGAGTTTGATGTGGAAAGAATTTACCGCTGACGGATATCTGAAATATCCAAACTTCATTGAAACTGTAACACAGGTTATCCCAATGTATTATCTGCGCGTTTTAGGCGGATTATTATATGTTACCGGTGTTGTTATGATGATTTTCAACCTGATCAAAACAGCTCAGGCTGGTACATTTGTTCCTACAGAAGATGATGAAGCTCCAGCATTGCATGCCCATGAAGGAGTTGCTGACAAAGGACACCGTTTAATTGAAGGTAAACCACTTTTGTTCACCTTGCTGGCCCTTGTTGCCATCCTGATAGGCGGTATCATTGAATTTGTGCCAATGTTTATGGTAAAATCGAATGTTCCTACCATAGCAAGTGTACAACCTTATACTCCTCTCGAACTTGAAGGACGTGATCTTTACCTCCGTGATGGTTGCTATACCTGTCACAGTCAAATGATCAGACCTTTCCGTTCAGAAGTGGAACGCTATGGTGATTATTCCAAATCAGGTGAATCAGTATACGACCATCCATTCCAGTTCGGTTCGAAACGCACAGGACCAGATCTTGCCCGCGAAGGTGTCAAATCAGGAAAAATGTACAAACCGAATTCATGGCATTATAATCACTTCATGAGTCCACAGAAATTGGTTGCTGAATCAATCATGCCTCCATTCCCATGGCTTATTTCCAACGAACTTGATTTTAGCAAGATCGCCAAGAAAATATCTGTCATGAAGACTCTGGGTGTTCCATATCCGGAAGGTTTTGAAAACCAGGCAAAAGATGCTCTTTTGAAACAGGCCAACGAAATCGCACAAGGATTACGCAACGAAGGTATTGATGTGACCGACACAAAAGAAGTGATTGCTCTCATCGCATATATCCAGCGTCTGGGTACCGATATTCACAAAACTGATGGTTCATCAGCTTTTACAAATAAATAATCTGTAAAGCTTCCTGCATGAAAATCGTAACGAACACACTTGAAGGAATCGCCGGGATTGAAATATATCCGATCATTGGATTGCTCATCTTTCTAATTTTCTTTATCATACTGATAATAAGAGTTTTAAACATGAAAGAATCCGAAGAGCACGAATTCAGTCACCTGCCTTTAGAAAGTTCCGATCCTATCATAAAGGAATCAAATCAACAAGTAAAATAACCTAAGTAAAAGTGAAAAATATGAATACTGAGAACAATACTTCCAAAGCGAATACGCCTGAATACGAAATCGATACCCTTACAAATCAGCGCTTGCTGAAAGACCATGAATATGATGGAATCAAAGAACTGGATAATGACCTTCCACCCTGGTGGAAATGGCTTTTTATCATTACCATTGTATTTGCCGCCGTATATCTGATTCGTCTTTATATATTTAAAGCTGACGATCTCATCCAGAAAAGTGAATACAATATCGAAATGGCTGATGTAAAAGCCAAAGCAGCTGCAAATCCTGTAGCCACTTTCGAAGTTGTCCTTCTTACTGATGAGGCTTCGATGGCAAATGGAAAAGAAACCTGGACAAAAATCTGTTCAGTATGCCATTTAATGGACGGAGGCGGTCTTGTAGGACCAAATATGACTGATAAATACTGGATTCATGGCAATAAAGTAACCGATCTTTTCAATACGGTTACCAACGGTGTACTTGATAAAGGTATGATTAGCTATAAAGATCAGTTGTCACCTAAACAGCGTCTTGAAGCCGTCAGCTATATACTGAACAAAATACAGGGAACAACTCCTGCAACGCCGAAAGCACCGCAGGGAACTCTTTATGAATAGTTCTGAAATTTAATTCGGTAAACATGAATAATCACCCCAATTCCATCTGGAGTTGGGGTGATTTTATTACCTTTAAAGCCTGAAAAATCTCAAGCCATGAGCAATCAAAACCTGAATCCGTCAGATCAGGAAAAGTATTATTTCCGCGACAGACAATCCACCATAAGCGCAGACGGAAAGCGCCAGTGGATCTATCCAAAAAAACCTTCCGGCCGCTTGCATACCTATCGTTGGATGCTTGCATCGGTGTTATTATCAGTCCTTTTTATCGGTCCATGGATCAGATACAAAGGTGAACAGTTCTTACTGCTGAATATTCTCGAACGTAAATTCATCATTTTCGGGCAATTGTTCTGGCCACAGGATTTTCATCTTGTTGTTTTGTCGATCATTACACTGATCGTATTTATCATTCTTTTCACGGTCATTTTTGGCAGACTATTCTGTGGTTGGGTATGTCCTCAAACCATCTTTATGGAATTTGTCTTCCGCAAGATCGAATATCTGATCGAAGGAGATGCCCACAATCAAAAGAAATTAAACCGTCAGGACTGGAATTTTGAAAAAATCTGGAAAAAAAGTCTTAAGCATCTGGTATTCTATGGAATAGCTATCTTAATTTCGAACACATTCCTTGCCTATATCATTGGAACCGAACGTCTTGTTCAGCTGGTCACTGACGGTCCATTGGCCCATCTTGGACCATTTATTGCCCTGATACTCTTTTCAGGTGTATTTTATTTCGTTTTTGCTTTCTTCCGCGAACAGGTCTGTATCATTGCCTGTCCTTATGGCCGTTTACAGGGCGTTTTGCTCGACAATAAATCGATTGTGGTTGCCTATGATTACAAACGGGGTGAACCACGCGGAAAACACAATCCACTTGAAACCAGGGAATCAACTTCAAAAGGAGATTGTATCGACTGTTCAAGTTGCGTTGTTGTATGTCCGACAGGTATTGACATTCGGAATGGAACCCAACTCGAGTGTATAAATTGTACGGCCTGCATGGATGCCTGTGACGCCATCATGGAAAGAGTGAACAAACCCAAAGGATTAATCCGGTATGAATCGGAAAAAGCCCTCAGCGAAGGAACTAGTAATATTTTCAATGCCCGGACAATCGCTTATAGTATCGCTTTAACAATCCTACTAACTGTTGTTGCCACCCTGTTCACCTTACGATCTGATGTTGAAGCTACCATCGTCAGAGCCCCTGGAAGCCTTTTTCAGGAGTATGGTCCCGAAAAGTTTTCCAATATTTATAAGATACAACTTGTAAATAAAACACGACATGCATTGCCTGTCGAAATGAAACTTGAATCGATTGAGGGTGAAATCATTCTACTTGGAAACCCAATATTAGTGGAAGCCGGCAAAGTTCAGGAAACGGATTTTCTGGTTGTAATTCCTAAAGACGAACTTGAATCAAGCAGCACCAAAATAACCATCGGTATTTATTCCGGAACAGAACTCATCACCAATTATCACAGTAGTTTTGTCGGGCCTAATAAGCTTGACAAACACGATCATGAGGATGAAGACCACAATAAGCATAAAAAGGAAGATTAATATGAAATTCAATTGGGGAACAAAGCTTGCCATTGCTATGGCTGCTTTTATGATCATGATTATCATTTTTGTGGTTCTGATGGCCAGCCAAAAGGTAGAGCTGGTTGAACCTGATTACTATCCGAAAGGACAAAATTATCAGGAGCATATGAATAACAAACTTCGGGCGGACCAATTACCAGAGGCAGTAAAAATTGCCGTGGAAGATGGTAAGTTGAAAATCATCTTTCCTGCTCAGTTCGAATCTGGCAAGCTTTCGGGAACCGTTGATTTTCACCATCGCTCTGAAAGCAATAAAGATTATCAAACAGAGCTGAAACCTGATCAATCAGGCATTTCAACACATGAAATCGGACAACTACATGGTAGATATATCCTGCAGATAGAATGGAAATACAATGACAAAACCTATTTTTCCGAAGAATCTCTGAACCTTCCTTAATCATGATAGCCCTTTATACCGCATTTACAATTGGTCTTGTAGGAAGTCTGCATTGCATAGGAATGTGTGGACCTATTGCGATAGCTCTTCCCATTGGATCAAAAAGCTACGGAAACCGGATATCAGGTACATTGCTGTATAACTTCGGACGCATCCTCACCTATGGAATTCTGGGGGCTTTGTTTGGCACGATCGGAAAAGGTCTGGAAATGGCCGGAATACAGAAGTGGATTTCAATCCTCTTGGGTATTATTATGATCGGATGGGTGGTATTTCCAATGATCTTTAAGAAAGGATATTCCAATTTCAATTTTGGAGGTAATCTGGTTCACCGACTTGTATTTAAGCTGAAGAAACTATTTCAGATTCATTCATTTGCGAATTTGTTTCTGATTGGTTTTTTTAATGGTTTTTTACCCTGTGGTTTGGTTTATGTTGCTGTTGCAGGCGCATTAAACACCCATGATACCCTGACAGGAATATTGTATATGATGATTTTTGGTTTAGGAACCCTGCCACTGATGGCCAGTGTTTCACTCGTTGGGAATGTGATGAGTTCCAATATCAAATACAAGCTATCCCGTGTTTTACCGGTTTTTATCGTTGCATTGGGGATCATTTTCATTCTTCGCGGACTCACGCTTGGAATTCCTTATATCAGCCCAAAAGAAGAAGCCCTGAACCCGACAAAAGAAGTTAAGGTGGATGGCTCCTGTTGCAGTCCAAAGAAACACTAAAGAAACTTAATTGAATTGAAAGTTTCACTTTGTCCTAAAATCGGACCATTTGAAAATCAATAACAATGAGATGAACAACAAAGTCTAACCTCATTACTGAATTGACACTTGCTCAATTACCCGCATCTTTTGTTGCATACTGGCTCAATTAATTCTATTCTCGCTACCATCAACCGTATCCCGAATTATTTCAAATTTTTTCAAATCTACCTGCTTTCCGTCAAGACTTAAACGCACAAAATAGCTACCCGTCTGTCGTTTTTCAGGATCAATCGATATAGCACTTTGGATTGATGTCGATGAATCAGCAGAAGATATACTGATTTGTTTACCATAGAAAGACTTGCCATTCGGTCCTATCCAATCGAGTCGTAACCTAAATTCCTTTTTGCCGGATTCAAATAGATCAACTGCATCAATAATGGCATAAACCTTTGCCTTTTTACTCATAACAAAAACCGAATCGGGACCGCTTAGTATTTCCGATTTTGGATCTGATTTACTATAAAATGCGATTGTGAAGATTAATTTTTTCTCCAGTTTTACAAGCGGTTTAAACTCAGGCCGAAGTATAAACGGTTGGTCAATGATTAATTCATCAAATAAAGAAACGCGCAGGAAACATTTCCCTGCCTGCCGGTTTTTAGGTGAGATAGAAATTGAACTAATGAGTTGTGAACAGGAATCAGTTAGCGATAGGTCAATCAGTTTTTTGAAAAAAGACTTCCCGTCGGGACCAATCCAATCGAGTTTGAATTTCAATTCGCCATCGGCATAAGTGCGATGATTTACCAGATCAATACAGGCATATATCCGCTCTTTTTCGCCTAAAGTAAATATAGTGTCCGAGGCTATCAACTCGCCGGTTTTTTTGTCTTTGATCCCAAAAAATGCAATTTTCGAAATAATTGCACCGGGAAGCAGGTCACTGGCCTGGTTTTCATCCACAAGTTTAAATTGCTTCTCTGCGATTAGTTCTCTAAAGAGATATACCTTGAGAATGTAATCCCCGGCCTGCCTTTTCTCCGGCGAAACCGAAATGGAGCTACTGATCGTGGTGGTTGAATCAGTTGAAGAAAGATCGATCCGTTTCAGGAAGACTGACTTGCCATCCGGCCCGATCCAATCTATGTGAAACATCAACTTGCGTTCGGAACGAATGAAAACATTTTCCAGATCGATGAAGGCAAAGACAGACTCATTCTCACTGATCGCAAAAGCTGTTCCCGGCTGAATATGTGTAGCTGTTTTCTTGTCTTGTTTCCTGCATAATATGATCTTAGCCTCGATGCCATTTGCTTCCTTCGAAGGGTAAATGATCGTAGAATCAGCATCTTTAATAGTAGATTGACTGCGTTCTGAACATCCGGAAATCCCCAAATTCAATAAAGGGGTTAATAAAAGCATCAAGACGAATGATTTCAGAAATTTCATTGCATTTCTGCTTTTAGATGAGACGAATGAAATAATTCTTACTACGGCTTTTTACGCGATAGAACCATTTGCAGAGCGGAAGCATCACTACCAGCATCACAACCAAACCTACCAATGATGCAATTACACCGCCCTCACGGTAAAACAGATCGAAACGTTTCACAAATATGCCCAAGATCGCAAGATGTATTGCATAAAAAAACAGCGGCACTTTGCCCACAATGCTAAATCCTTTCAGGAGTTTTGGGGCTACCTTTCCGATAGCAATAAAAGCTGCAACACCATAAACAACCAATGCAAAAAACCAAAGATTCATAAAAAGACTGGGTGGGTATTTCTGATCCACGAAAAATGAATAGGAACCAAAGTTTGAAAACGGAGAGATATTACCAAATCCACGTCCCATGCGAACGATGATCGCTGTAAATAATGCGAGTGTTGCAAAGATCACACTCATCGAAATTTGTTTTTTACTTGTTTTCCAAACCTTTAACCAAGCTGTCGCCATGCCAGACCCTAATGTGGCTAAAGCAAACCAGGGAATCACCGGATATTTGTTGAACTCCCCTGCATCAATAAAGGTTTGCATCAAGGCCTGTTGCCACATCACATCAGGATTGTAGGGAATTGTGAGCAGCGAAGGATAAGTAAAAAAGATTGCGAAGCCAATAAGAAGTCGTAATTGCCAATGCCAACTCACAATCAAGGTTAGAAAAATCATCGATATACCAATGCTGGAGATGATTCCCAGATGCCATGGCTGAAACTCACTGAATCCTCCCCAGGATGAGTTTACCCAGATCATTTGAACTACAATTAAAAAAATTCCCCGCTGCATCAGTTGCCATCGGGCAGTCCAATCATTTATTCCCTTTCGTATCCGCTGCTGATATGACCACCATACCATCGCCCCTGACATCATCAAAAAGCCAGGTGCACAAAGATAACCCACATAACGTAGCATAAACTGACTCCAATCAGGGAATAATGGATCAATGGGATCGAGACTCAGCCATATCGAATTGAAGTAAAACGAACAATGGCCAAGTAACATCAGAATACCGACTAAACCACGAAACTGATCGATAAAATCGAACCGCTGCTTTGGTTGAATAGTGCTACTGATTGCTTGTCCGGTTTTATCTTCCACAATTTATTTCGTATAACATCATGAATTTCAGGTTTTTCAGGCTTAAGGAATTTTGACCACAATCAGTCCTTCTACTTCATCGGTCATATATATATAGGAATCATCCGCATCTAGTCCGAGTCCATATTCCGTATCCACTATCCCAATCAAAGAAGGTTTTGTGACATCAGACACATCGATTATCTGAAGTCCACTCAATTCGTTACTCATAAAAATTTTATTATTTCTGAATATCAAATCTTTTGCATATCCGCCATAATCGAAACTTCCAACAATATGAACATTGGTAGTATCGGAATAATCAATCACCTGCAATCCGGCAGTACCACAAGCAAGGAAAGCCATGGATTTGGTTTCATCCAAAGCAATTGCCTCTGCACTTCCGGGTGTATCACACCAACCAATCCTGCGATAGATACCAAAACCTTCCTGAAAATCGGAGATATCAAAAATTGAAAGCCCCATTTCACCGCAGGCTGCCAGCAGATAATTGCTGTCGGCGGTGGTTGTTAAACCAAAGGCATAGCCAGTTGTACTGATTCCTCCTCTAACATCGGGCTCGGATGGATAACTGATTTCAGCAATTTTAATTCCCTGTTCACTAATGGCAGTAAACATATAATTGCCCATGATGTGAATTTCGCGGGAGGGTTTCATATTGAGATTTGACACGGTAACAACCGGAAGATACGGGTCGGCGGCATCGATTACTGTGATACCAAAAGTACCTGCAGCCAGATATGCCACACTATCTTTCACAGCAACTTTGGTCGAATATCCGCGTGCTTCATCAGTAGAAGAAGAGATCGTCCTCGGGTTCTCAGGATCAGCCACGCTCACAATCATCAGGCCTCCCTGTCCCTGAGCAATATAAAGCAAACTGTCTTTTTTCACTACGTCCTGTGCAAAACCAAAGGTTGGAAAAACTTTCACGATCTTATATCCGCCTGACAAGTCATCAGGTAGTATTGATTCAGGATTGGTTGGTTTTCCACAACTTAGTAGCAAAAGACCGGATAATAACACAAGAAAAAGTTTATATTTTTTCATATTCTGTTCATTTACAGCATTAATATTTGAATAATGAGATACTTATATTTTAAAATTGTAGATAATTTCTATCCCAAATTGGCCCTGACGATAGTCTTTTTCGTTTGATAAATACACTTTGTTAACGACAGCGCGGGTATCAGAATTTCTTAACATATAATTATAAAAAACCGAGCCTTTGAGCGATTTATTGAATTTCAGATTGTAGTTCAGACCAATACGCAGGTTTTCATCCACACGTCCGGCATGTTCACGATCCAGTTCCAGATAGTTGGTTGTAGTATAATACCGTTTCAGATACTCAAATTCGGCATTAAGATTGGGGTCGAGTTTCCTGAAAAATGGCAAGTCCCAGCTGCAACTAATGAAATAACTATCTTCGTCATAAGAAGCATCCGAATCGTCAGAATTTCCTTTAGACTCCGTATTTTGGTCATATCCTTTTGCATCAGATGCTGTAAATTCATATCCAAATCCCAGCTTCAGTTTTTTATGGATGGTCTGATATAGGTTGATTCCATAATTCAGGTTATTACAATCATACTCTGTAAAATGCTGATTGTGATAATATTTTGCATAATTGAAAGAGCCCCTGATCCGGCTACTGCCGAAAAAAGTATTTTCGGCCCAGAGCCCCAGACTCTCTTTCGTAAATGAATAAGGCTGAAAAGTTTCGGGCGTATAACCGTAAACATTTACCCAATCGTCATCACGAAAATGACGAACATAAAAATTGGGGATATAACTATAAATAACTTTGAAACTCGCACGTTTTGCAACATATTGCTGAATTCCGATATTCATGCTATTCCAGTTTTTTATATCATTTTTCAGATATAAATACTGACTGAATCCGGCATTAATCTTGGTCCGCAAATTCCCAATCACTTTGAATGTTGAAGAAAATTCAAGTGATGGGGAAAAGATCAGATCGTCATAAGTTTCAATGTGAAACCGACCCTGATCCTGTTGTTTGTCAAAGCGTTCGAGATACTTTTCAGAATATTTCAATATATTATCATCGTAGGTTGTTGAAAGACTGAATTCAACAACCAGTTCCGGTCTTTTTTTCTTGCTTTTCTTTGATTTCTTTTGACCCAATACATCCAAAGGTTGGAGAAAAGACGCCAAAATCATCAACAGAATCAAGGGGATTTTTAAGATTTTTCGAATTTCCATTATTATTACTAATTATAAACAGAAACAATTTTTAACAAAATCTAGAACATCATTTAACAAGTTTCACATCCTTTTTTGGCAACATAATCCGTCCCAAAACAGT